>JBDTLN010000055.1:0-8730 GCA_039934795.1 Bauldia sp.
AGGTCGCCGTTCATGAAGGCGTTCCGCGTCATGTCGGCGACGCGCACCATCTTGGCGATGATCGCCCGGCCCTTCTCGTTCCGCCACTTCGGCACCTTGGCGGCGACGATGTCGACCTCGTTGTCGTGCGGCAGGTAGTTGAGCGTGGTGACGATCGACCACCGGTCCATCTGGCCCTGGTTGATCTGCTGCGTGCCGTGATAGAGGCCGGACGTGTCGCCGAGGCCGACGGTATTGGCCGTGGCGAACAGGCGGAAGCACGGGTGCGGCCGGATCACCTTGTTCTGGTCGAGAAGCGTCAGCCGCCCGGAGACTTCGAGGACGCGCTGGATGACGAACATCACGTCAGGCCGCCCGGCGTCGTATTCGTCGAAGCAGAGCGCGACATTGTGCTGGAGCGCCCAGGGCAGGATGCCGTCGCGGAATTCCGTGACCTGCAGGCCGTCCTTCACGACGATGGCGTCCTTGCCGATCAGGTCGATGCGGCTGATATGGCTGTCGAGGTTGACCCGCACCATCGGCCAGTTCAGGCGGGCCGCGACCTGCTCGATATGGGTCGACTTGCCGGTGCCGTGATAGCCGGTGACGAGAACCCGGCGGTTGCGCGAGAAGCCGGCGAGAACGGCAAGCGTCGTCTCGCGATCGAACAGGTAGTCCGCATCGAAATCCGGCACATGCTCGTCGGGTTCCGAATAGGCCGGAACCTCGAGATCGCTGTCGATGCCGAAGACCTGGCGCACGGAAATCTTCATGTCCGGCAAGCCGGCAGGGGCGGTGTTCGCTTCGGGCATGGCTCCTCCGGGGGGCCAGTCAGGTGGGGAAGGGGCAGAACAGGTGCGCCGTCTTAGCAGAATCCGGCGGACTTCAGATAGTGATAGGCTTGGATGATCTGTCGCAGGCGATCTTCCGAGCCGCGGTCGCCGCCATTGGCGTCCGGATGCAGGCGCTTGACCAGTTCTTTATAGCGCGCCTTGATTTCCGGGCCAGCCTCGTGGCCGTCGAGATCGAGGGCCGCGAACGACTTCCTCTCGAGGTTCTTCAGCGGCCGCTTTTCCGGCTCGACCCGCTGTTCGGCCCGGAAGCCGGCGCCGAACAGATTGAACGGGTCGACGAACTGATCGGCCCAGGTTGTCCGCGGATTTGGCCGTTCCGCTCCGGCGCCGGCGTTGTTGACCCCCATCGACCAGGTCGGCCGGTGGCCGGTCGCGGCCGAGCGCTGGTAGGCGCTGATATCGTCGTCCTTCATGCCCGCGAAATAGTTGTAGGACTTGTTGTATTCACGGACATGGTTGATGCAGAAATTGTGGTACTTGCCCTCCTGCAACCGGCCCTTGGGGGCGCGATAGCCGCCGGCATGGCCGCAGCCCTGCCACTCGCAGGGCGACTCTGCCGGCTCGACTGCCGGGGCGTCACTGCGAATACGGATGCGGTCGAAATACTTGGAATTGAGATTCATCATCGGATTATGGTCGGAGGGGATGCAGCCGACAAGGCGGCATCGACCCAGGCTTCCCCAGGATGGCGAAATGTCAGTGAGTGAGAGGATCACGCGGACGTTAACCGAGGCTTTTCATCCGGCGGAATTAAAAGTGGTGGACGAGTCGCACCTGCACAAGGGCCATGCCGGCCACCGGCCCGGCGGCGAAAGTCATTTCCGCGTGAAGATCGCCGCCGAGGCCTTCCGCGGCAGAAGCCGGGTGGAAAGCCACCGGATGGTCAACGCCGCCCTCGCCGGCGAGTTCGCCGAAGGCCTCCATGCTCTGGCGATCGAGGCGAAGGCACCGGTCTCTTAGCGGTTCGGTCGGCGACGGGGCGCTACGGACGGTCCTCCGACAGGGCAGCCGGCGATCGCTCGCTCTCCAGCCCCCGCAGATACGCCTCCCGGTCGACGCCCCTGACACCGCGCCGATGAAAGTAGATCGACTCGGCGAGGCTCCTTGCTGGCCGTGTCGCCAGGGCGAATTCGATCAGGGCATTGGGCGGGGCGAGATCGAGAGCGCGGCGGAGAACGCGTTTGACGCGCAACGCCGCGCCTTCGCCGGCGAGGATGCGCTCCGGCGCTGCGCCGCCGGAGACGAGGTGATCGGCAATCGCGACGGCGGCGCGACGCCCGTAGCGAAGCGCCAGGCGGATGCCGCCGCCGGTCATCGGCGACACCCAGCCGGCCGCATCGCCGATCAGCAGGACCCCGGGCGCGGACACACGGGTGAGCGGTCCTCCGCACGGAATGAGTCCGGCGCGACGGCCGACAATCTTGCGGCTACTCCATCCGAAGAGCCGCTCGGTGCGCGCCATGAAGGCGCCGAGGTCCGGCTTGGCGCCGTCGCGGACGGCGAGGCCGACCTGGATCGACTCCGGGCCGGGTGCCGCCCAGGCGATGTAGCCGGGCGCCAGCCGGGAATCGACGAAGCAGTGGAGGAAGCGCGGATCGATCGCGTCGTCGAGTTCCAGTTCGATCTCGAGGCCGGTCAGGAATCGGCGATTTCGCGACAAGCCGAAAGCCTCCGCCACGCGTGAGCGCGCGCCGTCGGCGCCGACCAGATAGCGGGCGGAAATATCCATGCCCTTGAGGCGAATGCGCTCGCCTTCCCGGCTCGCCCCCGCAAACGGCGCTCTCCAGAACAGACGCGCACCGGCGGCTTCTGCCTCCTGCGCCATCCAGCGCAGGAGATCGGCCGTCCGCGTCGTATAGAAAGCGTAGCCGGGCGAAACGAGGTCGACGCTCTTCAGCTTTGGCGAATAGAGGCGAACGCCGGGGACCCGCCGCGTCAGCCGGTGAGGAATGTCGAGTTCCTCGATGGCCTCCGGCACCAGGATGCCGCTGGTGTGAACGCGAGCGCCGGCCTCGGCCTTGGCATCGACAACCGCCACGCTGAGTCCGCGCGATGCGGCGGTACGCGCCGCTGCAAGACCCGCGAAACCCGCGCCGACAACAACCAGATCGAATTCCACGAATGTCGCCTCCAGACCCATTTGTCAGGAAAGCGGCCGATTGCGGCCAAATTCCGTGAGCAAGGATCGACATCTTCGCGTGTCGGCCTCCTCTGGAAGGAGATTTGCGTTCGACGCACGCTTCGATTCTTTTTGGCCTCACCTCTCCGCCTGCCGCAATCCTGCCGTGATTCAGACTCCGGAGACTCGCACCGGACGCACCCCTTGGTATTTCCCGCAGCCAAGGCCCCCGTTCACCAAATCTCGTGCGAGTCGACGCATCGCATCGATATGTTGTGGTGAACAGAGCGGGACGCGATGCGCGTCTGCGATTCGGACGTGCTTTGTTCGGGGCGCGTTCCAGCCATTAATCTGAATCAGGAATATCAACAATTTCGGACCGTCTCCCGGCACACTGTGATAGGAAATGCTGTGTCAGCGCCCGCAAGGGCGCGCCTCATCCTGAGGCGCCTGGCATGACCGGG
The DNA here is from genome assembly GCA_039934795.1 of Bauldia sp. Classification (GTDB taxonomy): domain Bacteria; phylum Pseudomonadota; class Alphaproteobacteria; order Rhizobiales; family Kaistiaceae; genus CAMCWB01. The sequence continues at coordinate 3,417 of JBDTLN010000055.1, forward strand.
CCTCGAAGGACGGAGTCGACTTCGAGCTGAGATGAGTTTTTCCCAGTCGCCTGGCGTGGCGGCCTCAGGCCGCAACGTGGTTGCCGTTCTCGGCCCCACCAACACCGGCAAGACGCACCTTGCGATTGAGCGGATGCTTGCCCATTCGTCGGGCGTCATCGGCCTGCCGCTCCGGCTCCTTGCCCGCGAGGTCTACAACCGCGTCGCCGCCCGTGCCGGCGCCGACTCCGTCGCCCTCATCACCGGCGAAGAGAAAATCATCCCCCCGGCGCCACGCTTCCGCGTCTGCACGGTCGAGGCCCTGCCGACGAAGGTTGACGCCGCCTTCCTTGCCATCGACGAGATCCAGTTGGCCGCCGACCTTGAGCGCGGCCATGTGTTCACGGATCGCATCCTCAATTTGCGCGGCCGCGAGGAGACCCTTCTCCTCGGCGCAGCCACCATGCGCGGCCTCGTCGAGCGGCTGGTGCCGGGGGTCAACATCGTCACCCGGCCGCGCATGTCGATGCTGACCTGGGCCGGGTCGAAGAAGATCACGCGACTGCCGCGCCGCTCGGCGATCGTCGCCTTCTCCTCCGACGAGGTCTACGCGATTGCCGAGTTGATCCGTCGCCAGCGCGGCGGCGCCGCGGTGGTCCTCGGCTCGCTCAGCCCGCGTACCCGCAACGCCCAGGTCGAACTGTTCCAGTCCGGCGACGTCGACTTCCTCGTCGCCACCGACGCGATCGGCATGGGTCTCAATCTCGATCTCGACCACGTCGCCTTCGCCGCCGACCGCAAGTTCGACGGCTACCAGTACCGGCGGCTCTCCGCCGGCGAGCTCGGCCAGGTCGCCGGACGCGCCGGCCGTCATACGCGCGACGGAACTTTCGGCGTCACCAGCCGCGTCGAGCCGTTCGAGGATGCTCTGGTCGAGGCGCTTGAGACCCATCGCTTCGAGGCGGTCAAGCAGGTTCAGTGGCGCAATCGCGACATGGATTACGCTTCGCTGGAGGCGTTGAAGCACAGTCTCGAAATGGCACCGTCGGGGGACGGCCTCGCCAAGGCGCCGCCGAGCGACGATGAACGGGCGCTCGACATGGTTGCCCGCGACCCCGGCGTGCGCGCCGGTGCCGATCGCCCTGCCCGCGTCGCGCTGCTCTGGGACCTTTGCCAGATCCCCGACTACCGGAAGATCGCCCCGGCCAATCATGCCGAGCTGGTGTCAACGCTTTTCGGATACCTTTCCGCCGGCGGTTTCATTTCCGATGACTGGTTCGCCGGCCAGATCGCCTTCGCCGACCGCACCGACGGCGATATCGATACGCTCGCCAATCGCATCGCCCATATCCGCACCTGGACGTTTGCCGCGAACCGGCCGCAATGGCTTGCTGATCCTGCCCATTGGCAGGAGCGAACGCGCGCTATAGAGGATCGTCTGTCCGATGCGCTGCACGAGCGCCTGACCGCCCGTTTTGTCGACCGGCGGACCAGTGTGCTGATGCGGCGTTTGAAAGAGAACGCAATGCTCGAGGCGGAAATCACGCCGGCCGGCGACGTAACGGTCGAAGGCCAGCATGTCGGTTCGCTTTCCGGTTTCCGGTTCACGCCGGACGCCGATGGCGAAGGTCCCGACGGCAAGGCCCTGCGTCTGGCGGCGCAGAAGGCGCTCGCCGGCGAGATCGCCGGGCGTGCCGACAAGGTGTCGACCGCGGCCAGCGCCGACTTCATCCTCGGCGCCGACGGCGCGCTGCGCTGGCAGGGCGCCGCCATCGCCAAGCTCGCCGAGGGCGACGACGTCCTCAAGCCGCGGCTCATTCTCCTCGCCGACGAGGCCCTCGGCGTTCCGGCGCGCGACCGCGTCCAGGCGCGCATCGACCTGTGGCTCACTACCCACGTCGAGACGCTGCTGAAGCCGCTGGTCGATCTGCGCGACGCCGAGACGCTGGCGCCGGCCGCCCGCGGCATCGCCTTCCGGCTTGTCGAGAATCTCGGCGTCATCGAACGATCGGCGATCGCCGAGGAGGTCCGCTCCCTCGACCAGGATGCCCGGTCCGGCCTGCGCACCCTCGGCGTCCGCTTCGGCGCCTACCACATCTTCGTTCCCCCGCTGCTGAAGCCCGCCCCAGCCGGCCTCCTTGCCATGCTCTGGGCGCTGAAGAACGGCGGCCTCGACATGGCCGGCCTCACCGAGCTCTCCCACCTTGCCGCATCCGGCCGCACCAGCGTCGCCGTCGATGAGGCGGTGCCGCCCGCTCTCTATCGCCTCGTCGGCTACCGCATCTCCGGCAACCGCGCCGTCCGCGTCGACATTCTGGAGCGCCTCGCCGACCTCATCCGCCCGCTCATCGCCTGGCGCGCGACACCCGACGCGTCGACGCCGCCGCCTGGCGCCGTGCCCGGCAACGGCTTCTCGGTCACCGTCGCCATGACCTCGCTCCTCGGCTGCTCGGGCGAAGACTTCGCCTCGGTGCTCCGCTCCCTCGGCTATCGCGTCGAGCGTCGACCCGCACCGCCGAAAGAGGTCGCTCCGATGCCCGACCCGATTCCGCCGACCGATGCACCGACGGACTCGCCGGTGGCCGAGTCGCTCGCCGCGGTCGCAATTCCGGTGGCTTCCAACGACAACGCGCCGCAGCAGGTTGAGACAGCAGCGCCCGCTGTTGACGCAGAGCCGTCCCCAACCGTTTCGGACGTGACCGAGGCTGTTTCCGCACCCGTCCCGGAGCCCTCTCCGGAGCCGGCCTTCATCGAAATCTGGCGCCCTGGCCGGAACGACCGCCCCCGCCGCGAGGATCGGAAGCCACGCCATCACCAGCGTCGCGACGCGTCCCAAACCGCCTCCGCGCCCGTTTCAGCAGCTCCCGAAGCCGTTGCAACCGATGCGCCGACACCCGAGGCACCACGCGCCCCAAGGCCGCCTCGGCACCGCCACCAGCGGCGACCCGATGACCGACCTCGCGACGGCCAGAAACGCGACGGTCACCGTCCAGACAGCCCGCGGACGCCGCCGCAAGAGCCCCGCCGCCAGCCGGAACGCCGCGAGAAACAGGCCGATCCCGACTCCCCCTTCGCCGCCCTCGCCGCCCTCAAGGCCCAGCTCGAAGCCAAGGAACGCGGCTAAGCCGTAGGTCTGAGGCCACCCAGCCATGTCCGAGGCCCGTCAGCGCATCGACAAGTGGCTGTGGTTCGCCCGCGTCTCGAAGACACGCACCCTGGCGCAAAAGCTCGTTCTGGCCGGCAAGGTCCGCGTTAACCGCGAGAAATCCAACGCCCCGTCCGACCTCGTCCGGATCGGCGATGTCCTTACGATCGCCCTGGAATCCGGCATCCGGATCGTCCGCGTCACCGCGCCGGGCACCCGCCGCGGGCCGCCTGCCGAGGCCCGCCTCCTATTCGACGACCTGTCGCCGCCGGCCGAGCAAGCCCCGCCCCGCACCGGCAGTCGACCGACAAAACGCGACCGCCGCCGTCTCGACGCATTTCAGGATCCGTCCGGCGATCGAGAATAGGAAAACCGATCCTTGCGTGCCTCGCGCAAACCGGTTAGGCAACCGGCCGTTCGGCCCTTCCTGCCCGCCCCCTGCCAACCGTTGAGGACAGCGCCTTGACTTACGTCGTCACCGACGCCTGCGTTCGATGCAAGTTCATGGATTGCATCGAGGTTTGCCCGGTGGATTGTTTCTACGAAGGTGCCAACATGCTCGTCATCCACCCCGACGAGTGCATCGATTGCGGCGTCTGCGAGCCCGAGTGCCCGGTCGACGCGATCAAGCCCGACACCGAGACGGGGCTTGAGAAGTGGCTTCAGGTCAACGCCGAATATGCGGCCAAATGGCCCAACATCACCTCCAAGAAAGAACCGCCGGCGGACGCGAAGGACTTTGAAGGTGTCGACGGCAAGTTCGAACAGTATTTCTCGCCGGAGCCCGGCGAAGGCGATTGATTCCGGCGTTGAGGCGCGGTTAGGCAATCGTTAATTGTGCAACGCACCAACGCGACGCGCATTGCAACATGAACATTACCGATTCACCGTCAAAGCGGTAAACCATTGAAATTTCCGGTTTTTGTGCTATATTGCCACACTATCGGAGTTAACGACCGCTTTCGCTCAGAGCCGCGTGACCTCTTGCGAGCACCGAAAACCGGCATATTCCAGCCAGCTTGGCGAATTCTGGAACGTGTACGGAGAGGACGCACGGGCTAGTTGCACGGAAAAAGGGACGGCTGGAAACCGGCGGCGCCGCAAGGCGCCGAAGATCGGATGATCTACGCCGGAATTCTGGCCGCGACTTGCAAGAGCGGCGAAGGTTTGGCTCTTCGGCGCAGATGGAGTTGATGAAATAATGGCTACGCCCAAAAAGACAGCACCGCGCTCTCCCTTCAAGACTGGCGAGTATATCGTCTATCCGGCCCACGGCGTTGGCCGGATTGTCGGCATCGAGACCCAGGAAGTCGCGGGCATCAAGCTCGATCTGTTCGTCATCAGCTTCATCAAGGACAAGATGACGCTGCGGGTGCCCGTGCCCAAGGCGCAGTCGGTCGGCATGCGCAAGCTCGCCGATCCGGCGACCGTCAAGCGCGCGCTGGAAACCGTTCGCGGCCGCGCCCGCATCAAGCGGACCATGTGGAGCCGTCGGGCGCAGGAATACGAGGCCAAGATCAACTCCGGCGACCTCATCTCCATCGCCGAGGTCGTCCGCGACCTGTTCCGATCGGAGAACCAGCCGGAGCAATCCTACAGCGAACGCCAGCTTTACGAGGCGGCGCTCGATCGCATGTCGCGAGAGATATCCTCGGTCAGCAAGATTTCCGAGACCGAAGCCGTTCGTCAGATCGAGCAAAACCTCGCCAAGAGCCCGCGCCGCGGCGTCAAGCCCGACGGCGCGACCGAGCGCGAAAAGGCGGCCTGAACGCGGCTCAACCTTTCGTAAGCCATTCGAGGGCGCCGGGGACATCTCCGGCGCCCTTTTCTTTGCGCGTTTCATTTCAATGCCTTCGCCTGTTCACGGCATATTTCACGGCATTGTGTGAACCGCTGCGACGCCCGATCGTTATTGTAAGGACTCGAATATCCCGGGCGGCCATATCGCGGAGCTTGGATCTCAGATGGCCACGTCTGCACCGCAAAGCAATTTCATTCGCGCCGCCATGCGAGCGCCCTATCTCGAGCGCGGCGAGGAACACGACCTCGCCGTCAAATGGCGCGACGGCAAGGATCAGGCGGCGCTGCACAAGCTGACCTCGGCGCATATGCGGCTGGTCATTGCTATCGCCGCGCGCTTCCGCAATTTCGGCCTGCCGATGGGCGACATGATCCAGGAAGGTCATGTCG
>JBDTLN010000056.1:0-8673 GCA_039934795.1 Bauldia sp.
CCGATGCACCGAACAACGCAAGAACGGCAACAAGCGCCGCGGATTTTCTTGAAGTCATTTCATTCTCCTTCGGCCCGCACGCGCAGCCGTATCGGGTACCCGCCTCAGATGGCAAAAACACTGTACGGTCGAAAGTTGAAAACATGAAGTGGCGGCGCCCGGCTGGCAGCAAAACGGCGGCCCGCAGGCCGCCGTTTCGATCCCGATCCGGGAAAGCGCAAATTTACATGGGCATTTGCGGCTTGCAGTCCTTGCCCATCTGGCCGGGTTTGCAATCCTTGGGGCCTTTGCCATCGCCCATGCGCGGACCGTTGTTGTCACCCATGCGGGGGCCCTGGTCACCGCCCATGCGCGGACCGTCGTTGTCCTTCCACTTCTTGTCCCACTTGCCGCGCTGCTTGAAAAACTGCTTGCCGCGGTAGTGATCATCCCAGTAGCCGAAGTTGAAAGTAATGTACGGCAGACCGATCTGCGGGCCGAAGCTGATCAGCGGCACACGCTTGTTCTTGTAGAAGCCGGCCAGCACCTTTCCGCTTACCCAGCCGCGATTGCCGCGCCAGGATACATCGCACTGGGTGACCCCGCGGAGGCACCCGAAGATGCGCACTTGCGAGCCGCCAGGAACGAAACCAACCGGCGGATACTGGTTGCCGGGTCCGGCATGTTGGGTAGCGCCGCGGGTCGTCCAGCCGTTGACGGCTGCCGAGGCGGCCGCCGGCGTCAACGACGCCGCCGCAACGCCAAGTCCCGCGAGGAGCGCAATATTCTTCAGGTTCATCTTTTCATGTCCTTGTCCTGCCACCCTACCGGCTGTTGAACGCACGACCATCGCACTTCCGTCGGCGCGGCCATGAGCGGGTTGAACGCGGCTGGCAGTCTTGAGTTCCGGCCGAGCGGCGCGTGGCAGCGACGAGGATGTCGGCACACGCGGCGCATCGACCGAAGCGAGCCCGGTAGGTGGCGGCGATCATTGGCGCCGCGACACTCGCAGAGTGTTCCTGGGGCGCCCGACGAAAGTCGCGCGTCAATCCTGGCATTTCACGGATTGAAGATTTTTGGTTTGCGGATCGGGGCCGGTGGCTCTTCCGATCCTTCCGCCCCGCCCGCCGCGCGACCGCTCCGGAGAGCTGGCCGCGACGGCGAGACGGAAGCGTATCGACGCCGGTAGTGCCCGGCGTCTGATCGCACTACTTCCGCTTAGCGGGAGCTTTCTTCTTCGCCGCCGGCTTCTTGGCGGCCTTCTTTGCCGCCGGCTTCTTGGCGGCGGGTTTCTTCGCTGCTTTAGCCAATGTAGTTCTCCTCTCGATGCTGAGCCGCGAATCGGCTCACGACATTATTGTAGTCCAACTTATGCGTTAATAACGCGCTAATTCGTAAGAGATGTCGCTGGGACATGGATGGTCTAGTCGCGCGCGCGCGATGCGAATCTTTGCGCGCGATGCGATGTCGGCATGCTCTTCGCGTGCGCGTTTCGTCGCCATCAAAGAGTTGCGATTCACGAACGCCGGCAGCATCGATTCCGCACCTTGCATGGTGACAATTTCTGTTTCGTGGTGCTTCGCATATGACATCGAAACCACCGCACGGACATGCCGAGGTGTGCTGACGCAATCGCAGCAAGCGGCCTCCTGCTTATCCACGGTGCGGCAATACCAAAACTCTTTCCACGATAAAAAATCATTTAATATCAATGGGATAAAAGACACGCCGCTGGCGATCAGGCGCCTGAAGGATGTCGATGCTTGACTGTTCTTGGATGACTTGATGCGACCGCAACGCAATGCCGCCGACGAAGCAACGGCGCGTTGAAGGCGATCGGACGCCACCTGATTCCAGTTTGAAACGAAACCCTTCGACAAGCGGTCAAACGCGCGTGCCATCGTGCGTCCGATGTTCGCGACGACGCGACGCAAGTAGCGCTGCGCCGAGCCTGCCGAATTTGCGCGCTTGGAAAAAAACAGTCCAAAAAAAATTTGCGAAGATTCGCGTCGCGAAGAATTTTTTCGGCGTCGCCGGGCGCGACGCGACGTTCGGGCATCGAGAAAGTGCGCGCGCATTCCACTCCCGCTCATCGCTGTCGCGCATCGCCGCGGAGCGGCGTCTTCGCTGTCTGTCCGACAAAAAAGAAGGGTCGGACGAGGCCGACCCTTCTTTCAAACTTCCGACGCGAGGCGTCGGCTAGTTGTCTTCCCAGATCTTTCCGCCGCGTCTTCCGCCACCACCCCGATAGCTTCCGCCACCATCGGACGGCTCGACCGATCTCTGAATAAACTCACCTTGCACACGCGGGCCATCGCCGCCCTCGAACTTCCTTCGCGTCGGCGCGTTGCCGTCGCCCTCGGACTTCTTCCAGCTCTTGGACGGATTATCGCCTCCGCCGATCGAGCCATCGAACTTCGGCGGCTTGCCATGCCATGTCGGCGGCTTGTCCGGCTTGGGCCACGGCCCGCAATTCTTGCCCTTGCAATGCGGCGGCCAGCAGTCGTCACCGGGCTTGCAGTGCGGCTTCGGATGATGGTGGCGCGGCGGATAAGGCAGGTAGTAGGGCCACCCGTAATCGGCGCCGTAGCCGTATTCGTCGTAGTAGTAGTCGTCGTCATATGTCGGCGCTGGCCGCTCGAAGCGGATGCTGAGATAGGACGCCGAGACCCAGCCGCTGCGCTTGTGCCAGATCACGCTGCACCATTTGCTCTGGCAGAAATCGACCCACAGGGAAGCGCCCGCGGGAATTGTCGCGAGTTTGGCGAATCCGGGACCGGGTCCGGCGCGAAGGTTCACCGCGCCCGTTGTGATCGCGCGGTCGCCGGCGCTCGCCGGTGTCGCGATTGCGGCGACGAGCAGCCCGCCGGCGACGGCCAGAGAGCGAAGCAGTCTGATCATGGTCGTTCCTTCCATCTGCGGCCAAGCAGCCGTTTGATTCTTTATCGGGAGTCTGCCGGCGGTCGGCAAGGGCTTTGCCCCGGCCAACCGCCGGCCCTTCGCCGAGCGGGGGGCGTGCACGGCGAAAACGAAAGAGGGAGCCGCGGGCGGGCGGCTCCCTCTGTCGCGCACCAGATCAGGCGAGACTTTCCCGGAGGAAAGCCACGGTGCGCGACCATGCAAGCTCGGCGGCTACCTTGTCGTAGCGTGCTGCCGATGTGTCGTTGTTGAAGGCGTGATTGGCGCCGTCATAAATGAAGAGCTGATAGTCGACACCGGCCGCCTTCAGCGCCGCCTCATAGTCCTTGATCCCGGCATTCACGCTCTCGTCGAGGCCGGCATAGTGGAGGAGCAGGCGCGCCTTGATCTTGTCGATGCCCTCCTTCGGCTGGCGGCCGTAGTAGGCAACGCCCGCGGCGAGGTCCGGGTCGGCAACGGCAAGGCGGTTGACGAGACCGCTGCCCCAGCAAAAGCCGACCGCGCCGACCTTGCCGGTGGAGAGGGGATGCGCTTTCAGGTAGTCCACCGTCGCGACGGCGTTGGCGACGAGGGCATCCTGGTCGAGCTTGCCGATCATATCGCGGGCGGCGTCTTCGTCGCCGGGCGTTCCTCCGGCGGGTGACAGGAAATCGACCGCCAGCGCAAGGAAGCCGTCCAGCGCAACGCGGCGGGCGACATCTTCAATGTGCGGATTGAGTCCGCGGTTCTCGTGGATGACCATGACTGCCGGAAACTTCCCGGCGATATCGGCACGGCTGACAAGATAGCCCGACATGGTGGCACCACCGGCGCCCGGCCAGGTGACACGCTCGGTCTTGAGCCGGAGGTCCTCTGGCGGAACCTGGGCAGCGCGGGCCGGATCGGCGGCAAGCATCGGGGCGATTGCCGCCGCCAGGACGCCGCTGCCGGCAAGCCGGGCAAGCTTGTCCATGAACCCGCGTCGATCGAGTGTGAGATGCGTGTAGTCGTCGTAGAGACGAACCATCTCCTGCGTGATCTTCGGCAGAGTCATGCGCAAGTTTCCTCCCGATCCTGTTGCAGGCCCGTGACGGATGAACGTCCTGCGGCCTCATTTCAGTCTCGGTTCACGCAATTGTGTTTGGGCGGCGCCTTCGGAAAAGCGGGCATGGCGGAGACTGGACCAACGCGCCAAGGGCACTGGAGATATTCTGAGCGCCGGGCAGCGGGTGGGACGTAACGCCGGACGAGCGCGGCGGTGGGCTGAAAAGCCGTTGACCTCAAGCTATCGAGCTAGGGCCAGGATCGAGCTAGCCGGGAATCAAGCGAATGCCGTGGCCACCGGATCGGCCGGCGGCTCGGGACGGCAGCGTTGGCTCAGGCGTTTGCCGCCATCGCGTGCTGCCTCGGTTGCACCGCGCTGGAATAGTCTTCCATCAGCGTCTTGCAGATCGCGCCCGGCTTGAACTTGTACGGGCCGATTTCCGACACCGGAGTCACCTCGGCGGCGGTCCCCGTCAGGAAGCACTCGGAGAAGTTCGTCATCTCTTCCGGCATGATTGCCCGCTCGACGATCTGGTGACCGCGCTTGCGCGCCAGGTCCATGACCGTGCGCCGAGTGATGCCGTCAAGGAAGCAGTCCGGCGTCGGGGTATGAAGGACGCCGTCCTTGACGAAGAAGACGTTGGCACCCGTCGCTTCGGCGACGCGGCCGCGCCAGTCGAGCATAAGGGCGTCGGCGTAACCCTTCTGCTCCGCCTCGTGCTTGGAGATAGTGCAGATCATGTAGAGCCCGGTCGCCTTGGATTTCGACGGCTCCGTCGCAGGATCCGGCCGCTTGTATCGGGCGATGTCGAGCCGGATGCCTTTCAGCTTCTCTTCGGGATGGAAATAGGAAGGCCATTCCCAAGTCGCGATGGCGACATTGATGCTGGTCTCCTGGGCGGCGACACCCATCATCTCGCTGCCACGCCAGGCGATCGGGCGGACGTAGGCGTCGAGGTGCCCCTGACGTTGGAGCAGTTCCTCGGAGGCGTGATTGATGGCCTCGACCGTGTAGGGGATTTCGAAGCCGAGAAGCCTTGCCGATTCATGCAGCCGGCGGGTGTGCTCGTCGAGCTTGAAGATGACCCCGCCATAAGCGCGCTCGCCCTCGAAAACGGCGCTGGCATAGTGCAGGCCGTGGCTCAGCACATGCAGGGTCGCCTTCTCCCACGGCACGAAGTGGCCGTTGTACCAGATGACGCCGTCGCGATTGTCGAAGGGTTGAGCCGCCATGGTGCTCCTCCTTGGGAACCGGCCATTCTGGCCGCAAGCTTGTTTCGAACGGCGGGCACTGCCTTTTGCGTCGCAGCGCAATCGCCGATAAGGTGCCGCGAATTTCGCCGGCATACGGCAGACGGGGCGTTTGCCGCCACTCGCCGACGGTTTTTGAGTAACAATCCGCAGAAAATATGTCAATATGGCTGACGTAAATTTCAAAGAGGAATCCGGCTTGGTGAACCGCGATGCGGGCGTCAGGAAATCGCCATTGGCCGAACCGCTCTCGGCCGAGGAGCGGCCTGAAATCCGGTACATTGAGCTTCTCTTCTTTGCCTATCGCGACTTCATTTCCGATCCCGACGCCGCCCTCCTCAGCTACGGCTTCGGCCGGGCGCACCACCGAGTCATCCACTTCGTTAACCGCCACCCCGGCATCCGGGTCGCCGACCTCCTCGATATTCTGAAGATCACGAAGCAGAGTCTCGGGCGAGTGCTGAAGCAACTGGTCGACACCGGCTTCGTCGAGCAGCGCCCCGGTCCGGTCGACCGCCGCCAGCGCCTGCTCTATCCGACCGAGGCCGGACGCGCTCTGGCGCTCCGCCTTCTCGACCCGCAGGAGCGCCGCATCGAGGCCGCCCTCAGCTCCCTCTCGCCCCCCGAGCGCGCCGGCGCCGAGCGGTTCCTTCGCCTCATCGTCGACGAGAGCGAGCGGGACAAGGTCGCTCAGCTCATCGGACGCTGAGGTGCTCGAATGATTGAGGCCGAGACGGAAGCCGACGCCCGCTTGCGGGACGACTCTCCGCATCTGCTCGTCGTCGACGATGACAAGCGCATCCGGACTCTTCTCTCGCGCTATCTCGGCGACAACGGTTTCCGAGTGACGATTGCCGGCAATGCGGCGGAAGCCCGCCGGCATCTGTCCGGCATGGCCTTCGACCTGCTCATCCTCGACGTCATGATGCCCGGCGAGGATGGCCTGGCGCTGACGCGGAGCCTGCGCGAGACGATGCAGGTTCCGATCCTGATGCTGACCGCGCGGTCGGAGGCCGAAGCCCGCATCCGCGGTCTTGAGTTCGGCGCCGACGACTACCTCTCCAAGCCCTTCGAGCCGCGCGAACTGGTGCTCCGCATCAACAACATTCTCAGACGCGGCACTCCTTCGGCGACACCGCTGATCGAGCAGATCCGCTTCGGACCCTTCACCTTCAATCGCGAGCGCCGCGAGCTGCGACGCGGCAACGATCCGATTCACCTCACCGACCGCGAGCGTCAGATCATGGCGATCTTCGCCGCCGCTCCCGGCGCCACGGTGCCGCGCGGCGATCTGGTAGCGGGCGAGAGTCCCTCCGGAGAACGGACAGTCGACGTCCAGATCAATCGCCTGCGGCGCAAGATCGAGGTCGATCCCGCAAATCCGCTCTATCTCCAGACCGTGCGCGGTATCGGCTACCGTCTGGCGATCGGCGGCTAGGCAGGCGGAGGGCCCTCTGCCATGGCGACGACCATCGAGGCGCAGCCACCCGAGCCGACCGGTCTTCGCGGCGCCTGGCGGCGCTTCGCGCGCGCCATTGGCGAGCGAATGCCGAAGGGCCTCTATGCCCGCTCGCTGATCATCATCATCGCGCCGGTCGTCCTCCTCCAGGTGCTGATCGCCCTTGTCTTCATGGAGCGCCACTGGGAGCGCGTCACGGCCCGGCTGGCCGCAGCCGTGGTTGCCGACATTGCCGCAATCATCGACGTCATCGACACCTACCCGCAGGACGCCGACTACGCGGAGATAACCCGGATCGCCGGCGACCGGCTCGGACTTGCCATTGCCATCCTCCCCGGCGAGACGCTCCCCCCTGCCCAGCCCAAGCCCTTCTTCACCCAGCTTGACCGCACCCTCAGCCGTCTCATCGGCAAGATCAAAAAACCCTTCTGGATCGACACCGTCGGTCGCTCGCAGATCATCGAGATCCGGATACAGCTCGACGGCAAGGTGCTGCGCGTCTTCGCGCCGCGCAGCCAGACCTTCGTCTCCAACTCGATCATCTTCATCAGCTGGATGGTGGCGAGCAGCCTCGTGCTTCTCGCTATCGCCGTCCTCTTCCTCCGCAACCAGATCCGGCCAATCCAGAGGCTTGCCGCCGCCGCCGACAATTTCGGCAAGGGACGTCCCGCCCCGGTCCTGACGCCGCGCGGCGCGCGCGAGGTGCGGCAGGCGACCGTCGCCTTTCACGACATGCGCAACCGCATCGAGCGGCAGGTAGAACAACGGACGGCCATGCTGGCCGGCGTCAGCCATGACCTGCGCACCATCCTCACCCGCTTTCGCCTGCAACTCGCCGTCATCGGAGAGGCCGGCGACGTGGAGGCGTTGAAGGCCGACATCGACGACATGAACCGGATGCTGGAGGGCTACCTCGCCTTCGCCCGCGGCGACAGCGGCGAGGATACCGAGCCTACCGACATTGCCGCCATGCTCGACCAGCTCGCCGCCGAGGCGCGCATTTCAGGCGACGAGGTCACGGTGGATTTCGCCGGCGACCCGACGGTCAATCTCCGTCCGCAGGGCTTCAAGCGCTGTGTCGAGAACCTCGTCAAGAACGCCTGCCGCCACGGCAAGACCGTCGCCATAGACGGCCGCCATGCCGACGGCTTTCTGACGATTATCGTCGACGATGACGGTCCGGGCGTGCCGATGGAGGAGCGGGAGGCGATCTTCAAACCGTTCTACCGGCTGGACGAGGCGCGCAATCTCGACACCAGCGGCACGGGGCTCGGCCTGTCGATCGCTCGCGATATTGCCCACAGCCATGGCGGCAATATCGAACTATCGAAGAGCCCATTGGGCGGGTTGCGGGCGACCGTGACAATCCCCGCCTGAGCGTTCAGTAGAGGCGGCCGCCGTCCGGCACCTTGCGGTCGGGTCCGATCAGCATGACTTCGCCCGCCTCATCCGGGAAGCCAAGGGTCAGGACCTCCGACAACATCGGCCCGATCTGGCGCGGTGGGAAGTTGACCACGGCGGCAACCTGCCGGCCGACCAGCTCCTCGCGACGGTGGTTCCGCGTGATCTGCGCCGAGGATTTCCTGACGCCGATCTGCGGCCCGAAATCGATCATCAGCCGATAGGCCGGCTTGCGCGCCTCGGGAAAGGGCTGGGCATCGACGATGGTGCCGACGCGGATGTCGACCTTGAGGAAATCGTCGAATGTTATGCGATCGGGCGCCTGTCCGCTCATGGCTCAAATCCGCCGGGAGAAATCTTGCGACGCCGGTAGCACGGCGTCGGAATCCGCTCAACCCGTTGCGTCAGCGCCGGGACGGTCCCGGCCGCGTTCGGCAAGGCGCGGCACGAATGAGCAGGCACGGTCGAGAAACCGCATGGTGCGCTCGCCGCGCTCCAGCGCCCGGTCGAGGGCGGCCATGGTGCGGTCGAGGCCGGCATCCTCGTCTTCGACAAAGACGCCAAGAGTGCCGGCATAGACCATCGCGGCGCCGCCGATGGCCACCGCGCCGGCGAGACCCCGGTGAGGGACGCCGCCGGCG
>JBDTLN010000057.1:0-8662 GCA_039934795.1 Bauldia sp.
TTTGCGCGCCCATGTTCTCGAACTTGTCCTCGAGCTCGATCTCCTTGGCGACGGTGACGCCGTCCTTGGTGATCCGGGGCGCGCCGTAGCTCTTGTCGAGCACGACGTTACGGCCCTTGGGGCCGAGCGTCACCTTGACGGCGTTGGCGAGAATGTCGACGCCGCGCAACATCCGGTCGCGGGCGTCGGTCGAGAAACGTACGTCTTTGGCAGCCATGGCTAAAATATTCCTTCTTTCAATCTGTGGGGCTTAGTTCGAAATTTGGGTAAGCGTTACGCCGCCTTGCGGGCGACGGCCTTGCCCTCGATGATGCCCATGACGTCGGACTCCTTCATGATGAGGAGCTCTTCGCCGTCGATCTTGACTTCCGTGCCCGACCACTTGCCGAACAGAATGCGGTCGCCGGCCTTTACGTCCAGCGGCACGAGCTTGCCGGCCTCGTCACGCGCGCCAGGCCCGGCGGCAATGATCTCGCCTTCCTGCGGCTTCTCCTGCGCGGTGTCGGGAATAATGATGCCACCCGCCGTCTTTTCCTCGGCCTTGATCCGGCGAACGACTACGCGGTCATGAAGGGGGCGAAATTTCATAGGATTTCCTTTGGGAAGAGGCGGGCGATCCAGTGTCGGACCGCAGAGGAACGCGTCTTAGCACTCTATGAGGACGAGTGCTAATCATCTCTGCTGGATATGTGAACTGCCGGCTTCATTGCAAGGACGACGTCACCGGACACGGCTGACGCTCGGCCGCGTTGACCACCGTCTCGCTAACCGACGAGCTCAGTTGTTGCAGTGAGTCTCCCTAGATCCGTTCGGGAATTATTCCGTCCAGTTGGCACCGATCCAAACTTCTTCGGGGTCCGGCTGATCGGCATCGCCCCAGCTCAGGCGCCGTTTCCCCGCGCTTTCCAGGACGCGACTGACGGTTATTCCGTTCTGGTCGTACACGTAGACGATGCCGCCAATGGCATCGCTGCCGTTCTCGCGAAAGATCGGCGAATGGCCATAGGACCCATGGCCGACGGTCGTCCATTGGCGTTGCTTGAGCAGGCCGAAATCACTCTCCAGGTCCCACATCTGCAACGCCCCGCCCGGCTTCATCTTCGTCTGTAGCTCGCGCACCAGACGGTCCCAATACACCACGTCGCTCTCGCCTGCCCGCCGATCGCCGTTGACTTCGTAACCGGAGGCGAGGCCCAAGGCGACGAGCGCGCCCGGCGCGCCGCGGCCGATATGCGCCGCCGGATAGTTGCGCGCGAGACTGGCATCCTCGAAGCGAGACGCGGCGGACTGCCAGAGATCGTAGAACAGCCGGCCGTTGGTGATCGGCGCGATCGGCGTCGTGGAACCATTCAGCATCTGCGCCGGGGCGTTGCCGGGGAAAAACATCTCGCAGAGCGGGATGAGCTTCAGCGCGGCGTTGCGGATATCGATGGTCTCTGTGACCGATGTCCGCGGCGCGTTGTTGGCCACGATGGATGCTTTCGCGCCGACGGTGTTTCCGGCGAAGGCGTCGTCAATGAGCTTGGCCGTTGGCTTCGACGTAACGGCGCGGCCATAGTTCATGCGGCCGCCGGTGATGCGGTTGTTGACCAGCGCCCGAATGCTGCGCCTCAGGGAATAGTAGGTGCAGGCGAGCCCGGCTGTCTTGTCGTCCGGCTCGATCAGCATCTCCTCGCTCATCGGCTGGCGCATGAGGATGTGGGGCGTGCCCGGCAGGGTGAAGGTCAGAGTCGGCCGGCCGCCGGGCTTCTGCCAGGCATTGGCCGTCGCTCCGTCGAGATAGGTCATCGTTCCCGTCAGCGTGACGGTGATGCTCGACGGCAGGCTCGCCGGATTGACCGACAAGTAGAAAACGCCGTGCGGCGGCAGGGTCTGCTTGGCGAGCGTCGTCGCCCCGTTCTTCACCTCGACCGTCTGCTTGGGGAATTGGGCGGAGCATTCATCCTCCGCCTTCCAGATTCGGGTGAAACGGATCGGCAGATAGCCGACGGAGCTCGGCGGGCCGAGGACGGCGTCCGGCACGGCCTGACCCGCCTGGCCGTCGATCATCTTGGCGCGCACGCCGCGCAGGACATGGCGGGCGGGGATGCGGCCAGCCCTCGGGTGCCTTGGGTCGGCCGAGCTTGTGGTGCCGGCCATGGCCGTGAAGAGCGAGTCTGGTCCGTCGCGCGGCGCCTGCGCCCTCGCCGTGGTGATGTCGAGGGTGACGAGCCCCGTCGACGTATTCATGTCGACTTCCGGCATCGGCAGAGCCGCCGCGTCGTCCGCGGCCACCGTCGCGCCGAGGCGCAGCTCGGGAAGGAACGTGGTTCCGAGGAACCCCGAGACGGCGTGCTTGATCCAGTCGGGAGAGTTCACGCCGACACTCACGCCGGGTATGGGCTGCTTGTGCGCGGCGAGCGTGGTCTGCAGGAAATCCTTGGTGAGGTTGATCGGGGAGTACCAGACGAGGTTCGCGCCGACCTCCAGCGCTCCGTTGGCGATCGCCTTCAACTCGTGTTCGGCCTTGTCGAAGAGATGCACGACGAGCAATGAGCCCCGTGTCCTCCACAGACCCACTTGGGAGAAGTCGACGATCCCCGGCGTCGGGATCATTCGCGCGTCCAGCGGGTCCGGGATGAAGACCATCCGGCCGTGAAACAGCGGCCGGAGCTTCGGCGCGCCCGCGCCCGGATTGGAAATCTTGAAGGAAAGGCGCAGGGACTGCGCGTCGGGCAGGACATTCAGTCCGCCGGCATTGTCGGTCGCCTGAATGGAATTGAGGACGACGCGGGCCTGATCGACCGCGTCGATGGGAAAGCGCAGGATGTCTCTCATGCGATCTCCACCGTGGGTTCGTTGTCGCCTCTCGCCATCCGAGAATGGCCGATCGCGCGGACCTGATAGGTGAACAGGCCCGGCTCCGCGACCAGATCGCGATAGCTCGTCGCGGTTCCGTCGATCCGGGCGAGAAACGCAAAGCCGAACTGGCCCGGGTCCCGCCGCCTGATCTCGATCGCCTCGTAGTCGTCCTCGGTCGTCCAGCGCAGCTCCACGCCGGACGCGTCCAGCGAAGCCTCGACGCCGCCCGGCGCGGCGAGAGGTCCGGTGCGGAGCCCCGCCGCGCTGAGCTTCTGCGAGGCGAAGCTCGCAATGTCGCGCCGGCTCGCGGCCGCGGGGTCGATCGGGTCGAGCGCCTCGCGCACCGCGACAACATAATAGGTGGCCATCCGTCCGGGCGGTCGCCCCGCATGAACGAAGCGGAAGCGGCGTCCGGGTCCGGGCGTCGTGCCGGCGGGGACCGTGCCGGCAAGCTCGGGAGCCGCCGCGTCGCCGGTGGCGTCGCGGAACCAGACCTCGAAGCGGACATCGGCCAGCGAGCCGGCCTCGGTCCACTCCAGCGCGACGGCACGGTCGGCTTCTTCCGGCGGCAGCGGGCTCGCCCGCAACAGGTTCGGTGCCGGCGGCTGGCGCACGTCGGGCACGTGGACCGGGCCGATGAGGCCCGAGAACGCGGCCGCCGTTCCGGCCGGCGAGACAGCGCGCACGCGATAGAGCGCACGAACCGGTGTGCGGCCGGGGAGAGCGTCGAGATAGGTCGTCCCGAAGATCTGGTCGCTGCGGAGCGCGAACGGCGCCTCGGCTGTCGCGATCGCGCGCAGCTCGATGTCCGTCATGCCGGGCGTTGCGCCAGGCAGGGCCGTTTCCAGAATGCGCCAGACCTCATAGCGGGCCGCGCCCGCCGCTGCCGGCCAGGTCAGCCGGTATGTCGCAGCCTCGGAATAGTTCGCCGCCGAGCTTGCCCACAGCCGGAGCGTGGGGTCGAAGGTCGGAACGGCAATATCTCCGGGAAGGGCGAGGCTCCGCAGCGACAGCGTGAGCGAGGCACGCGCACTCTCATTGCCGAAGGCCTGTGCCAGCGACGGCGCGGCGACGGGAAGCGCGGGGCTCGCGACATAGGCGGCGCCGTCGGCGGCCGTGACGTGGAGTGTGAGCGTGCCGGTCAGGAAGCCGGCCGGGAGCGGCACGCTGAGCGACATGCGATGCGGCGGGAACAGGACAACGGGCGAGTTCAGCATGGCCGATTGCGGATCGGCGAGCGCCTGCCAGGAGAGCCAGCGTTCCTCGCCTGGCGTGCCGGGCCGCGGCGGTTCGATGCGGAACCGGCCGGCGCCGATGCGCTCGGCCGTGAAGCTGCCGCCGAGGAGATGGAGATAAACGCTCGGAAAAGCGTCGTCGGGAAGCGCCACAGCCGCGGCCGGCGCCAGCTCGATCTCGAGCGGCGCGAGGGACGGCACCTGCGTCACGGCCGAGGGCACGGCCGGCTGGCGTGCGATCCGCCCCACGCGCATGGGCGTGGTCGCGCCGGCTGAGGCGAAGACCACGCCTTCCTCCCCGGCGGACGGGAGACGCCCGTTGACCTTCCTCACACGGAGATTCGCTGGCGTGCCGCTGCCGTGACTAACGATCGGATACTCGCCGCTCGGCAACGTCAGGAGCGCACCGCGAAGGGCGTCGACCGGGAGCGCCAGGGCGGCGACGACCAGATCGGCATGGAGCGGACCTCCATCGCTGACGGACATGATCCGGAGTGGTGTCGTGTTCAGCGGCCTGAATGAAGCGGCCGCCCTGAACTCGACCACATCCGGCCCGCCGAAATCCTCCCCGGCGCCCCAGCCGATCCGAAGATCGACATCGATGCTGGTCGCCCCTGCCTCGACGGCGCGCGAGATGTCTCCCTCGTGGACGGCCCGCGGCGCGGGCGGGGCGATGTCGTCGTGATGACGGATGCCGACCCGCGCCGCGCCCGCCGAAACTACGCCCAGAAGGTCGACGCCTCGCACCTCGTACTCGTAGTGCCCTTCGAGCGGCGGCCAGACCATGCCCGGCGTGTCGACGAAATGCGGAGGCTGATGGGCGCGGATCATCTCCTCGCCGTCGCCGAGAGGAACGAACACGGCATCGGCGGGAAGCGCCGGCGGCACGGCGAGCGCCGCTGTGGCCGCGCCATGCGCAAATCGTCCGATACGATAGAGCACCGGACCAAGGCCGATCAGATTCGGTTCCGGAGGCGCCTCGGCCCAGGAGAGGGCGGTGAGCGCGGCCGGCACCTTCGGCCAGGACGCGGCTGACGGTCGCGCGTTGTCGGCATTGCTATCCGGCCCCAGACCGGCCGGCGGCGTCCAGTCCGTCCAGAGCGTGGCGTGGGGATAGAGCACGCCACCCGGTTGGCGGATGGCCTCCGCCCAGTCCGGCGCCGCGGGCGCGCAGTCGATGCCGGCCTTGATCGGCGCGGATTCAGCCGAGCCGCGCGCTCGGGCGAAAATGGCCTGGACCGAATAGACGACCGTGCCCCTGCCGGGTGCGGGGTCGTCGGTCGCGAGACCGAAGAGCACGGCGTATTCGAAGCGGAGGGCCATCACGAGCAAGAAGGCCATGCACCGCTTGCGGTAGAACTGCTCGATAGCCGAGGCCGTGGCTTGCTGCTGCAGCAAGGCGGCGACCGTCGGCACCGCGCCGAACTGCCAGTGCGAGAAGGCAAGCTCCGCGTCGCCCTTGTGCGTGTCGCCGAAGAAATCGGCGGCCTTGCCGACAAGTCCGGGAATTTCGCCGGGAGAGGTTCTCGGATCGCAGAGGCGGATGATCGGCAGGAGATAGGCGAACGCCTTCTCATCGACCGTGCGGAAATACGGGCCGCATTGCGGGCGCCGCGCCTCGGCGTCCGCGACGAAGGCCGGCCAGCTGCTCGTGTCGGGGAGGAAGAAGGTGCCGATCGGCTGGGATGTGCCGGCCGGCAGGGAGCGCCGGCTGACACGATAGCCGCTTTGCGGGAAGCCGAGGTCGATGCGCGAGGCCCAGCGCAGGCCGATGCAGCTGCGCTGCCGGGGCCGCGCCGGCCGCCGCCTGCATCCGATGATATGGAGGTCGCGCCCGGGGATCAGGCGTCCGACAGCCGCTCTGAGGTCGCCGTCGCTCATGGCAGGACCACATCCACGTTGAAGGAGATCGTTTCCGGCGCGAGGTCACCGGAGACGGAGAGGCGGGGCAAGGCAGCGCCGGCATCGCGCAGGAAGGTCAACTCGACGGCGTGCGTGCCGGCGGGCAATCCGCCGGCCGGCGCGGCGACCAGCGCGCGCGTCCCGTCGACGTTGGTCAGGCAGGCCGCGACGGAGCCGCCGAACGTCACCGTCGTTCGGGTCCCGATCGCCAGCGGCTCCTGCGCCTCGACGAGAAGGCCGATGCATGTGGACGTGTCGACCAGCGGGGTGACGGTGAAGGTCTCGGCATAGCCGATGGTCGGAAGGCCGAGCGCGCGTGCCGCCGTTTCGAAATCGGCTCCGGCGACCGGTCCCGGAACGCTCGACGCCCTTGTCACGGCCCGTCCGGTTGTAACGAGGTCGCTGAAGGTTGCGAATCGGGATGTCGTGAAGGTCCAGACGGCAAGCGCGATGTGCGGCCGCGCGTCCGAGACAAGCTCGACGCGGTACTGGCTGTTCGGATTCATGGCGCCGAGGCTCGCGGGCAATGCGAGGCCGGAATCGGATTGCGTGGGTCCGGGCTGCGCCGGAGCGCAGCCATTCGCAACATTGGCCTCCAGAATATTGAGCCAGACGAGGTTGCCGATCGATGGGAGGAGGGGCGCGGGGCGGGTAAGGGGGAAAAGCACGGCCTCGCCGCCGGGCGTGCCGACCACCGGCCGGCCCTCGCCGTCGAAAAGCCTGAGACCCAACCGCTCGCCGACCTTGAGATAGAGCTTCGGGACATAGTCCTCGAAGAACTCGAGCGAGAGGTCATAGCCGAAATAGGCTGGCCGTGTTCCCGCCGCCGGGTTGGTGCGAGCGATATAGGCCTCGAGGCTGCCGGCGCGCGAAGGCGGTCCGCCGGTGCGGAACCGGGCCTTGACCGTCGCCGGCGCGCCGAGAGGCGAGGAGATCGCGCCATCGGGCGCGCACAGCTCGGCTGTGTAGTCGACGCGGAGCTCATAAAGCGCGAGCGGCGGCATCACCTGTATGTCGTCGGCGACCGTCCATTCCTCGAACCCGGTCAGGAGCCCGCCGCGAAGCGATCCGGAGCGCCAGTCGGGCCGGCCGTGGCCGGGCTCGTAGCAGAGCCGGCGCGGTGGCTCCCGCCCCCAGCTGCGACCGATGATGACGATGCTCTTCTTGTCCGGCTGCAGCGGAACGTCCCGTTCGTCGATCGTCACATTCGCGACCGGCCCGGGAAAGAGCACGGTGAGCCGATCGCGAAGGCCCCAGGGCGTGTCGGACTCGGGATGAAGCCATTCATAGAGAAGGCCGCGATCCAGATGGCCGTGGCCCGGCTTGATCCGCTCCAGCGAAACGCAAATGCGCGTTGCGCGGGGCGGGTCGCAATAATCGAGGGTCGCGCCATCGACGAAGCCACCCGTCAGCGAGCCGTCCTCGCCGTAGCGGTCGGAATTGAGGATGCGCAGCGTGGTATTGGGCTCCAGCGTCTCGCGCGCCCATGTGCCCCAGACCGGAACGGGCGTCGGCGTCCCGTCCGGATCGCGGACGAGCGTCAGGCCGTTGATGCGATAGCCGGCCGACCAGCCCGAGCCTTCGCCGATCGTCAGGAAGCCGCCATCGTCGAGCTGCACCGCCTCGTTGAAGGCGGCGGTGGCGTCGATCATCGGCTTGGCGAAATCGAGCGAGAGGACGCTGTGCGGCTGAATGACCGGAATGGCGGCAGTCCCCGGCGCAAGCGCGACGATCCCCGTCTCCAGCCGGGCGACGCCGTCGGCGCCCGTCGTTTCATAGGGCGTGAAATGGCGCGGCGTCGCGGCCCAGCGCCGGATCGGCGGTTGGATTTCGGGCGCGATGATCTGCTGCCAGTCGAAATCGAAACCCTTGCAGATGCTGTCGAGCCAGAGGTCGATGCACGCCTCGACATGAAGATGCACGTCCATCGGTTTGCGCACGCGGGCCCGCGCCTCGCCGGAGAGCGTGATGCCGACCGACCACCGGCTGTAGCCCGCTTGGATGCGCCCCGACATGGCGAGGGAGCCTTCCCACTGGGACGGCTCCCAGAACAGCTTCATCTCGCCGCGCGCCGCGCCGCCGACCGACACCCAGAAGCCGCCGCGCTCCTTGCGGAGGTCTAGCTCCACCTGCGCTCCGGTGACGACGCCGCGATCGTCGAGGCGGAACCAGAACCCGGCGGTGAAGAGCCAGCCATTGCCCCAGTAGAGCGCCTGGGCGGTGACGCGCTTGCCGTCCTCGTCGCGACCGATCTCGAGATACCAGGCGTGGGGATCGTCAAAGGAGAAGAACGCGCGCGCGTGGCCGTCGACGCTGACGATCTTGGGGATGCCCCAATGCGCCGTGACATCGAGAAGGAGCGTCTGCTCGCCCGCGGCATAGAGCATCAGCGCATCGAGCGAACCCTCGCTGCTGGTCGAGAGGTCGGGCTTCTGCTTGAGGAAGTCGACGCGCGCCTGCAGGAGAATGGTGAGGTCGGGCAGCGCGACGACGAGCATGCCTTTCGCGTTGAGCGCAAAGCCCTTGTCGGCGGTGCCGAGCACCACGCCGAAGCCGAAGGCGCTGTGTCCCTTGCGCCTCGTCCATTTGGAGAAATCGGTGATGCCGATGGGCTCGCGGATGAAGAGCTGGTAGTAGCGCTCGTCGACGGGGAGTGCCGGATCGAGCCCGAGCGCCATGTTGCG
>JBDTLN010000058.1:0-8639 GCA_039934795.1 Bauldia sp.
GCGAAGCCCGGCGCATTGACGACCCGCACCGCCTCGATGGTGCCGTCCGGCGCGCGCGCGTCGACGGCGAGGCGGTCGGCGAGGCGGCCGATGGCTTGCCGGTGGAGCGAGTTCACCCGGACGCGATTGGCGCCAAGAATTCCGGCAAGCACGCCGCCCGGCTCGACCAGCACATCCTGGCGGACGGCGAAGCGTGCGTCCTGGTCTTCGCCAGGCGGGGCGCGATGGTCGCTGCGGCCGGCCTGTTCGTGCACTTCGGCAATCAGCGTACCGCCGAGCGCCACGTTCAGTTCCTGCATGCCGCGGCAGATGGCAAAGAGCGGCACGCCCTTGCCGATCGCCGCCCGGATCAGCGGCAGCGTGACCGCGTCGCGCGCCGTGTCATAGGGCTCGGCCTTTTCGTTCGGCGCCTCGCCATAGCTGGAGGGATGGACATTGGATCGGCTGCCGCTGAGCAGGACGCCATCGACCCGGTCGAGAAGTTCGTCGAAATCGGCAACCCCGTCGAGAGCCGGCAGAACGAGCGGAATGCCAGCGAGGCCGACCACGACTGCCTTCAGGTACGGCTCCGGCACACCGTGCCACGGCAGGCTGAGGATCTCGCGCCGATCGGCAGGGACCAGGATGATGGGCGTCGGAGTTTCGAGGGGCATCGGCGGCTAACGTCCGGTTCAGTCGCGCGTCCGCCTGTATAGGGCGACGGCAACGAAATCGAAAGCGATTGGCAAGTATGCTCCCGGCGACGGGGCTGAGAAGGTAGTAAACAATGCGTGAATCGAGTTTGCCGGGCGCCATCGCCTCGGCTGTGATCGTGGCTGCTTTTCTCGTTTTCGTCGGCTGGCGTTCCGCGCCGCAGACCGTCGAGGCGGCCGAGGGCCCGACCCATACCTGGAGCGCGGCCGACCTTCAGTCGGAAGGCGCCGGGGCGGTGGACGCCTGGCTGGGCTCGCTGGTCAAGGGCGATCCCGCGGGAATTGCCGCCGTGCTGGCGCCGGAGTTCCAGATCATGCGCTCCGATGGCGCCGCCTACGGCAAGGACGAATATCTCGCCAAGGGCCTGCCGACCATCGCCAAGCAGCCGACCGTCGAGAAGCTCGTCGTCACCGGCTTCGGCGATACGCTTGTCGCCCGTTACTGGCTCCTCGTCGACGAGACGGCCGGCGGCAAGGCGGCGCAGGCCCATGCTCCCCGCATTACCGTCTTCCGCAAGAGCGGCGATGTCTGGCTCGTGGTCGCTCACGGCAACTTCGCGCAGTTCAAATAGCGGAACCAGCGCCTGCGAGGCAGCACGGTGCCGGCAAAGTCCAGGGCGCAGCAGATGGCGGCTGGATCCGCCCTCTCGGCCAGGCGCGGCGAGACCATCGGAGACTGGCATCGCGGATCGTTGCAGCGCACAATCGATTCGCCGTTGACCTTTGGTTTTAGGTCAACATCTATGTCCTAAATTCCGTGGTGCCGGCCTCGCCGGCGGAGGATTCGGCATGAGTCTCGAGGCCGTCACCCTCGACGACAAATATGATCTCGAAAAGACGCGCGTTCTGGTCACCGGAACGCAGGCGATCATACGCCTGACCCTGATGCAGGAGGCCCGTGACCGGCGGGATGGGCACAACACCGCCGGTTACGTGACGGGCTATCGCGGCTCGCCTCTCGGCGGCCTCGACACGCAGTTCTGGCGGGCGAAGCACGTACTCGAGCCGGTGCACATTCTCTTCCAGACGGCGATCAACGAAGATCTCGCGGCAACGGCGCTGTGGGGAACGCAGCAAGCGGAGATGCGCGGCGAAGGCCGCTTCGATGGGGTCTTCGGCATCTGGTACGGCAAGGGCCCGGGCGTCGACCGGGCCGGCGACGCACTCCGCCACGCCAACCTAGCCGGCACATCGCCGCTCGGCGGCGTCATCGCGCTCATGGGCGACGACCATACGTGCGAGTCCTCGACCACGGCGCATCAATCGGAATTCGCCTTCGTCGATGCCCAGATTCCGATCCTCAATCCCGCCGGCGTCCAGGAGATCATCGACTACGGCCTCTACGGCTTCGCCCTATCGCGCTTCGCCGGAACCTGGGCCGGCCTGAAATGCGTCAAGGAAACCGTCGAGTCGACGGCGGTGATCGACGGCTCCCTCGATCGCGTCCGCACCGTTGTTCCCGCAGACTTCGTCAAGCCGCCGGGCGGCCTGAACATCCGGCCAAGCGACCACCCGCTCCGCCAGGAGGAGCGGCTGCACGAGCAGAAGATTCCGGCGGTGCTGGCGTTCCTCCGTACCAACCCGCTTGATCGCATGGTACTTGCCGGAGGCCGCACGCCGCGCATTGGCATCGCCACGGCGGGCAAGAGCTACCTCGACGTCCTGCAAGCCCTCGACGAGCTCGGCGTTGACGAGGTGCGCGCCGCCGACCTCGGTCTTCGCCTCCTCAAGATCGGCTGCACCTGGCCGCTCGATCCGCAGTCGATCGGGCGCTTCGCCGAAGGGCTGGAGAAGATCGTCGTCGTCGAGGAGAAACGCGGACTGATCGAGGGCCAGATCAAGGAAATCCTCTACGGCGGCAAAAGCATGCCGGCAATCGTCGGCAAGAAGGATGAAGCCGGCGTCTGGCTGTTCCCGTCGAAAGGCGCCCTCGACACCAACGAAATCGCCATCGCCATCGGCACGCGGCTGATGGACGGCCGGACGGATGCGGCGCTGGAGCAGCGCCTCGCCGCGCTGCGCGAGGCGGAGGCCGTGCTCCGCAAGACCGAGAGCGTCGCCGAGCGCATGCCCTATTTCTGCCCCGGCTGCCCGCACAACACCTCGACCGTGGTGCCCGAAGGCTCGCGCGCCTATGCCGGCATCGGCTGCCACTACATGGCGCAGTTCATGGACCGCCACACCGAGGGCTACACCCAGATGGGCGCCGAGGGCGCCAACTGGGTCGGCGAGGCGCCCTTCTCGACCCGCGGCCATGTCTTCCAGAACATCGGCGACGGCACCTACAATCACTCCGGCATTCTCGCCATCCGTGCCGCGGCCGCGGCCAAGGTCAACATCACCTACAAGATCCTCTTCAACGACGCCGTCGCCATGACCGGCGGCCAGCCCAACGATGGCGGCCTGACCGTGCCGCAGATCGCCAACCAGGTCGCCGCCGAAGGCGCGCGGAAGGTGGTCATCGTTTCGGAGGAGCCGGAGGCCTATCCGGCCGGCACCGGCTGGCCGGAGGGCACCACGGTGCATCACCGGGAAGATCTCGACGAAGTGCAGGCCGATCTCGCCAGGGTCGGCGGCCTGTCGGTGATGATCTACGACCAGACCTGCGCCGCCGAGAAGCGGCGCCGGCGGAAGCGCGGCAAGCTCGCCGACCCCGACAAGCGCGTCATCATCAACGAGCTGGTCTGCGAGGGCTGCGGCGATTGCGGCGTTCAGTCGAACTGCGTCGCCGTGGTGCCGGTCGAGACCGAGTTCGGCCGCAAGCGCGCCATCGACCAGTCGAACTGCAACAAGGATTTCTCCTGCCTCAAGGGCTTCTGCCCGAGCTTCGTCACCGTGCACGGCGCCAGCCTCAAGAAGGCCCAGGCGGCTCCCCTTGCCGCCGATTTCGTTCTCCCCTCGCCCGTTCTGCCGCAACTTGACGATGCCTACGCCATGCTCATCACCGGCGTCGGCGGCACCGGGGTGGTGACGATTGGCGCCCTCCTCGCCATGGCGGCGCATCTCGAGGGCAAGGGCGTCGCGGTGATCGACATGGCCGGCCTCGCCCAGAAGGGCGGCGCCGTGACCACGCATCTTCGCCTCGCGGCACGCCCGGAGGACATCAAGGCGATCCGCGTCCCGGCGGCCGGAGCCGACCTCGTCCTCGCTTGCGACATGGTGGTGGCAAGCTCAGCGAAGCAGCTCGCCGCCATCGCGCCGGGCCGAACCCGCGTCGTCGTCAACACCCACGAGACCTATCCCGGCGATTTCACCCGCGATGCGGACTTCACCTTGCCGACGCGTCGGATCCTCGCCGCGTTCGATAGCCGCGCCGGCGCGTCGATGACCCGCACCGTCGAGGCGACGCGGATCGCCACGGCGCTTCTCGGCGACGCTATCGCCGCCAACATGTTCATGCTCGGCTTCGCCTGGCAGACGGGCGCGATCCCCCTTGGCGATGCCTCGATCGCCCGGGCGATCGAGCTGAACGGCGTCGACATCGCCATGAACAAGGCCGCGTTCGCCTGGGGCCGCCGCGCCGCCGTCGAGCCGCAGGTGGTGGCGGGGATTGCCGAAGCCCGGTCGGGACGGAAGCCCGTCCCGATCGCCGACACCCTCGAAGAAATCGTCGCCAGGCGCGTCGCCTTCCTCACCGCCTACCAGAACAAGGCGTATGCGGCGCGCTATGCGAAAGCCGTGGCTGCGATGGAGGCGGCGGCGAAGCGCACGGCGTCAGGGAACAACGATCTCGCGGCGACCGTCGCCCGCAATCTCTTCAAGCTGATGGCGATCAAGGATGAGTACGAGGTGGCGCGGCTCTACACCGACGGCTCCTTCAGCGCGCAACTGCGCAGCCAGTTCGCCGACTGGAAATCGCTGGAGTTTCATCTCGCCCCGCCCGTGCTCGGTCGCCGCGATCCGGCGACGGGACATCTCCGGAAGCAGACATTCGGACCGTGGATGATGACCGGATTTCGCCTCCTCGCGGCGCTGAAAGGCCTCCGCGGTACGGCGCTCGACATCTTCGGCCGGACCGAGGAGCGCCAGATGGAGCGCCGCCTGCTCTCCGAGTACGAGGCAACCCTCGACCTCATCGCCACCCGTCTCACCGCCGCCAACCACGCCTTCGCCGTTTCCCTTGCCGCGTACCCGGAAAAGATTCGCGGCTACGGTCACATACGCGCGTCCAACGCAGTAAAGGCGGAAGTTGAGGCGCGCCTCCGCCGCGAGGCCTTCCTTGGCGGCGCGGCGGTGGCCGAAGCGGCGGAATAGCAACGCCCCGGACGGGTGCGACGCATGGGCAGTTGACCCATCCGCCGAACGTGCGAATTTGCCGTCATGCTCATCCCCGCCGATCCCGTCAACGCCTTCGTCGACTACCCCGACGTCCCCGTGGCCAACGCGGCAACCGGCCCCCTCGCCGGTCTGACCCTGGCGGTCAAGGACATCTTCGACGTCGCCGGCTACAAGACCGGCTGCGGCAATCCGACCCGGCGCGCCGAAGCCGGGCCGGCGGCCAGAAGCGCGCCGGTGGTTGAGAAGCTTCTCGATGCCGGCGCCCGCTTCGTCGGCAAGACCCACACCTCCGAGCTGGCTTTTTCCCTCGACGGCCGCAACGTCCACTATGGAACCCCGGTCAACGTCGCCGCCCCCGGACGCGTGCCGGGCGGCTCATCGTCGGGATCTGCTGCCGCCGTCACCGCCGGGCTGGTCGATATCGCCATCGGCAGCGACACCGGCGGTTCGGTACGCGCTCCGGGAAGCTTCTGCGGCCTCCTTGCGCTCCGCATCACCCACGGCCGTATCGACATCGGCGGCGCCATGCCGCTGGCGCCTAGCCTCGACACGGTCGGCTGGTTCGCGCGCACACCCGAAATCTACGAGCGCGTCGCCGCGGTGCTGCTTGGCGACGACACCCCCGGGCCGCCGCTGACCAGGATGATCGTCGCCGACGACGCCTGGGCGATGCTCACCGGCGACGCCGAGGACGCCGCCTTGCGGCCGGCCCTCCGGCGAGTCGCCGATCACGTCCGGCCGAGCGGAGCCACGGTCATTTCGGCGGACGGACTGTCCGCCTGGCAGCAGATCTTCCGCACCATCCAGGGCTTCGAGGCGTGGAAAGCGCATGGCGCCTGGATCGCGTCAACGAACCCGGAACTCAGCGGCCCGATCCGCGGCCGCTTCGAGGTCGCCAGCCGGGTTACCGAGACGCAATATCGTGAGGCGACGGCAAGGCGCGCACAGATTCGCGCACGCCTCGCCGCTATCCTTGGCGCCGATACCGTGCTGGTGCTGCCCACGGTGCCGACCATCGCGCCACTTCTGACGGCGAGCGACGCCGATCTCGAAGATTTCCGCGCCCGGGCATTGTCGATGCTGTGTGGCGCCGGGCTCGCCGGCTTCCCGCAGATTTCGCTGCCCCTCGCCGAGGTTGAGGACTGCCCGCTGGGTCTGTCGCTGATCGCGCCGCCCGGACGCGACCGGTCGCTGATCGCGCTGGCGCGCGCCATAGTCGGGTCATAGCCGAAGCCCGAAGCCTCGATTTGGCCGCACTCGCTTGGCCATTCTTGCAGTGTGCTTGGGGCAGTCGATGAATTACAGATTCGTAATGATTCTCATGGCGTTAGGTGGGCTCGTTCCGGCAGTGCCCGCCGCCGCTCATCCGCACGTCTTCGTCGACGCCAGGGCGGAGATCGTATTCGATCCGGCTGGCTACGTGACCGGCATTCGCCACATCTGGCAGTTTGACGAGGCCTTCAGCGCCTTCGCCATTCAGGGGCTCGACACCAACAATGACGGCAAGCTCAGCGATGCCGAGCTGGCACCCCTCGCCAAGGTCAATGTCGAGTCGCTGCAGGAGTATGACTTCTTCACGGTCCTGAAGGTCGGCAAGACGCGCGAGGTCCTCACTCCGCCGAAGGAATACTGGCTCGACTTCCACGGTGGCCGCCTGACGCTGTTCTACACCCTGCCCCTGGCCAAGCCGACGGCGATAGCCGCCGGCGCCTCGGTGGAAGTGTTCGACCCGGAGTATTTCGTGGCCTTCACCTTCGTCAAGCAAACGCCCGTCAAGCTCGATGGTGCGCCTGGGGGCTGCAAGGCGGCCGTGCGGCCGCCGCACGAACTCGACGCACAAACCATGGCGGAGATGGCCGCGGTGCCGAAGGACGGCAACCTGTCTCCAGAACTCATGGACGCCGCCTCGGGTCTCGCCAGCATGGTGATGGTGGTGTGCAAATGAAGGCGAAACGCTCCGCGGCGGCGGCGCTCGCAGTCGCGCTGATGCTGTTCGCGGCAACCGCCCATGCCGGACGGAGCCCCTTCGGCGTGGCGACCCCCGACACGTCGGGCGGCGGCTGGTTCGGCGGCCCGCTGGCCCCGGCTTTCGCCTGGATCGCGGTCCATCAGGCGCATTTCTACAAGGCCCTCACCGGCGCGCTCGGCAACCTCAAGGCCAACCCCGCCGGCCTGTGGCTGCTCTTCGCCCTCAGCTTCCTCTACGGCATTTTCCATGCGGCCGGACCGGGCCATGGCAAGGCGGTGATCACCTCATATCTCCTGGCCTCGGGCGACAGTGTGCGGCGCGGCATCGCCCTGTCGTTCCTCGCCGCCGCGGTCCAGGCGGCCAGCGCCATCATCATCGTCGCCATCGGCGCGATCGTGTTGAAGATCAGCGCCACGGCAATGACCTTCGCCACCGACTGGATCGAAATCGTCAGCTACGGCGCCATCGCCCTCTTTGGCGCTTTCCTGCTCTGGTCGAAGATTCGCGGCGATCACCACCATCATCATCATCACGTGCCGTCGGCCGATCCCGCCGGGCACACACACGATCATGACCGCCACGAACTGAGCGCAGCCCATGACCATCACGATCATGCTCATGACCACGGCGACGATCACGCGCTCCATGGTCACGCGCACCATGGTCACGATCACGGTCCCGTCCTCGCCTCAAAGCCCGCCGCAAGCTGGCTGGCGCGACCCTGGGCGGCGGTGCTCTCGGTCGGCGTGAGGCCATGCTCGGGTGCCCTCATCATTCTCGTCTTCGCCCTTTCCCAAGGGCTTTTCGCGGCCGGTGTCGCGGCGACGCTGGTGATGGGCATGGGTACCGGACTGACTGTGGCGGCACTCGCGACCCTGGCGGTATCGGCGAGGGGCGTCGCCCTGAAACTTGCCGGTACGGATGGCGCCGTGGCCGTGCTCGGTCGCGGCATCGAGATCGCCGGCGCCGCGGCCGTGCTCCTCCTCGGCCTCCTTCTCCTCGGCGGCGCCCTCTCCGCCGGCCTGCCGGGCTAGCCGTGCCCGCGGGCTGTCTCGCCCGGCTTTTGTCTGCAAGAATGGCGCGACAAGAACAATTCCCCAGGGGAGGACTGCGGCGCCATGAACAAGCTTTTCCCGACCATGCTGGTCGGCTCCTATCCGCAGCCCGACTGGCTGATCGACCGGGCAAAGCTTGCCGGCCGCTTCCCGCCGCGTGTCCGTGCCAGGGAACTGTGGCGCGTCCAGCCGGACTATCTCGATCAGGCCCAGGACGACGCGACGGTGCTTGCCATCCGCGACCAGGAACGCGCCGGCATCGACATCGTCACCGACGGCGAGATGCGGCGCGAGAGCTATTCCAACCGCTTCGCCACGGCGCTGGAAGGCGTCGACATCGACAATCCCGGCACCGCCCTCGACCGCAGCGGCCACCCCAACCCGGTGCCGCGCGTTACGGGCAGGATTCGCCGCAAGCACGCCGTCGAGGTGCGCGACCTCCAGTTCCTCAAGGCCAACACCACGCGCCCGGCAAAGATCACCGTGCCCGGCCCCTTCACCATGCTGCAGCAGGCGCAGAACGATTTCTACAAGGACGAGGGCGAGATGGCCCTCGACTACGCAGCGGCCGTCAACGCCGAGATCAAGGATCTCTTCGCCGCCGGCGCCGACTACGTGCAGATCGACGAGCCCTATATGCAGGCG
>JBDTLN010000059.1:0-8529 GCA_039934795.1 Bauldia sp.
GACCGTCCGCTGGCGGGCTATCGCGAGGAAGAGCGGACGACGCGGGCACAGCGGTCGGCGGCGATTTCAATTTTCTGCGCACGGGCGAGAAGCGATTCAGCATCTTTCCGACCCGCCACTTCCTCGCGCAGCATGGTCGCCTGGCCGAGGACGATCGACAGCGGGTTGTTGAGTTCGTGGGCGACTCCGGCAAGAAGCGAACCGAGGGCGGCGAGTTTTTCGCTTTGGTGGAGGGCGTCGCGCTGGCGCTCGATCTCGGCGGCGGCCGCCTTCGCCGCCGACAGATCGCGGAGGTTGGCGGTGAAGAGGCGCCGGTCCGACAAACTCACTTCAGTAATGGCGAGTTCGACTGGAATGTGGTGGCCGTCCTTGCAGCGCGCTTCCATCTCGACCCGGCGGCCGAGGACGTGAGGTTGGCGGGTGGCGCGATATCGGGCAAAGCCGGCATCGTGCGCGGCCCGCAGGTGATCGGGGACAATGAGCTCGCCAACGAGCCTGCCCAACGCCTCGTTGCGGCTGTAACCGAAGAGCGACTCGGCGGCCGGGTTGAGAGCGACAACGAGCCCGTCCTCGTCGACCACCATCACCGCATCGAGCGCCGAGGCGATCACGGCGGCGTAGACCGCGGCGTGCTCCTCGACGGACCGGAGGCGCGGCCGGGCGCGCCATTTCCGGACGACCGCTTCCTTCACAGGCGCGCCGGGGGCGGGACGTAGATGTAGCCGGCGCCGCGCACGGTCTTGATGACCTGGGGCTTGGCGGCGTCAACCTCGACCTTCTTACGAATGCGCGTAACGCGAATGTCGATGGAGCGATCAAACGGATCGTCGCGGCGGCGACCGGCATCGAGCAGGCGCTCGCGCGACAGCACGCGGTTGGGATTCTCGGCGAAGGCGAGGAGGAGGTCGAACTCGGTAGCGGTCAGTCGTTGCTCGCTGCCGTCGCCATCGATCAGGCAGCGGCGCTCCAGGTCGAGCGCTGCCCTACCGAAGCAGACGCGCCGCTCCTGCCCGGCGGCGTTTGTAACAGGCGATCGCGCGCCGGCACGGCGAAGGACGGCGCGGACGCGGGCGCGCAGCTCGCGAAGATCGAACGGCTTGGTGAGGTAATCGTCGGCGCCGACTTCGAGGCCGACGATCCGGTCGACGACGTCGTCGGCAGCGGTGAGCATGACGATCGGGGTGGATCCGGCGGCGCGCAGGCGCCGGGCGATGGAAATGCCGTCCTCGCCGGGCATCATGACGTCGAGGATGACGAGATCGGCGGGGCCGGAGGCGAGAACGGCGTCGAGTTCGGCGCCGCTGGCGCAGCGGCAGACGGAATAGCCGTCGCGGCCGAGATATTCGGCCACCAGGGCGCGAATCTCCGGCTCGTCATCGACGACGATGAGCCGGGAAGCATCACTGCGCGCCATCGGCAACCTGCCTGTGCTGCGGAACCGAACCGGTCCGGTTATCTGCCCTTGCTCACCGTCTGCCGCCCGTCCTCGGCCGGGGGTCTCACCCGGACTGCCGAATTTTTCAGCACAAGGGATTGACCCAGAATTATCGCAAGAGTATTTTCACGAAAATTATATGTTGTCAATTGGAGCGGAAATGGCCCGGCAATACCGGATGGGGAAACGGGCGGAAATCCGCGACCAGACCCGTAACCGCATCATGCGGGCGACCATGGAGCTCCACGACCGGCAGGGCGTGGCGACGACCACCTTTGCCGACATCGCGGCGCGGGCCGGGGTCGGTCAGGCCACGGTTTCCCGGCATTTCGCGACGATCCATGAACTCGTCATGGCCTGCGGCGGCCATGTGTGGGCGGAGATGCAGCCGCCGCTGCCGCACGAGGCTCCGCTGGTCTTCGACGGCGTGGCGTCAATGGGCGCGCGCCTCGCCCGGCTCGTTGAGGCGGTTGACGCATTCTACGCGCGCGGCGAGTTGCGGCTGCGCAAGGCCGGTCACGACCGCGAACGGCTGCCGGAGCTTCACGGGTTCCTTAGCGCGGTGGAAGCGGGCGTCGAGGCGCTGGTGCGGGAAGCGCTGCGCCCGGCTGCGTGCCCCGAAGGGGCAGTGCTCGTCGCGATCGCGCAAATGAGCTTCCCCGTTTGGTCCGCGCATCGCGCGACTGGCCTGCCCCCTGCCGGACTTCATCACATCCGCGTCCGGCTCCTCGAAGCAGCGATCGACGCCGTGCCGTTTGCGGAATGAGAAAGGGCGCGGCAATCGCCGCGCCCTTTCCGAAGAGGCAGCGAGGTCTAGCCGCGCGGCTGCGGGACGATGCGGATGTAGGGCTTTGGTTCCTTCCATCCGGCTGGAAACAGCTTCTTGGCGTCGTCGTTGTTGACCGAGCCGGCGATGATGACGTCGTCGCCGTGCTTCCAGTTCACCGGCGTTGCGACCTTGTGCTTGGCGGTGAGCTGCAGGGAGTCGACGACGCGCAGCACCTCGTCGAAGTTGCGGCCGGTGGTCATCGGGTAGGAGATGACGAGCTTGATCTTCTTGTCGGGGCCGATGACGTAGACGTTGCGGACCGTCTGGTTGTCGGCGGCGGTGCGGCCTTCCGACGTATCGCCGGCGCCTTCGGGGAGCATGCCGTAGAGTTTCGAGACGGCAAGGGTCGGGTCGCCGATCATCGGGAAGTTCGGCGCGTGACCCTGCGTCTCCTCGATGTCCTTGGCCCAGCCGCTGTGCCGGTCGACCGGATCGACGCTGAGGCCGATCACCTTGACATTGCGCTTTTTGAAGTCGGGCTCGAGCTTGGCCATGTAGCCGAGTTCGGTGGTGCAGACCGGCGTGAAGTCCTTCGGGTGCGAGAAGATGATGCCCCAGGAATCGCCGAGCCAATCGTAGAACTTGATGTGGCCCTGGGTGGTGTCGGCTTCGAAGTCGGGCGCGGTCGCGCCAATCGGAAGGGTCATGGAAACCTCCTCAGGTCTTTGTTCTTGCGGTACGTCCTATGTGATGCGCGGCGGTTTTTGCATCAAGGACGCATTTGGCGCGAAGTTACTGAGTGTACTAAAACAATTCCGCGTCAAGCCAGTTTGCGGGCATGACTTTGCGCGACGGGCCCCGCTTCGGTGCGGAGGCTGAAATTTCGTTCAAGCGGCGGCAGCGGACGGGACCGACAGGTTGTCGAGCGAGGACACGATGTGCTCGGCAAGCTTGTTGACGACCGGCGACGCGCGGCGGTTCCACGAGCGGATGATGCCGATGCCGCATTTGGGCAGGCGCGGCAGGCCCTCCGCCTCGCCGAGGACCTTCATGCCGGGACGAAGCGCGGACTCGGCGACGACGGTGATCGCGAGACCCGCCATCACGGCGGCGGCGATCGCGGTCGAATTGCCGCTGGTGTAAAGCACGCGATAGCGGCGGCCGACAGAGGCGAGGCCTTCGAGCGCGGCGTCGCGCCAGATACACGGCGCCTTGTCGAGCGCCAGCGGCAGGATCTCTTCTTGCTCGGCACTATGCAGGTTCGAGCCGACCCAGAGCAGCGGCTCCTGGCGGATGACTTCCGTCGGTGTTTCGCCGCAGTCCGTGACGATGGCCAGGTCGATGGCGCCGGAGCGGGTCATCTCCACGAGATGGATCGATGGCTCGCAGATCACGGATACCTCGACGCGGGGATTGGAGCGGGCGAAGCGCGCGAGGACCTCCGGCAGGAACCGGTCGGCATAATCGTCCGGCGTGCCGAGCGTTACGGAGCCCTGCAGCTCCGTCTCGTCGAAGGCGGCGACGGTTTCGTCGGAGAGGCGGACCATGCGGCGGGCGTAGCCGAGCAGCCGCTCCCCCTCTTCCGTCGGGCGCGAGGCGCGGCCGTCGCGGGCGAAGATCGGCTTGCCGATTCGCTCCTCGAGGCGCCGCATCTGCATCGAGACCGCCGACTGCGTCTTGAAGACGACCTCAGCGGCCTTGGTGAAACTGCCGGTCTCAGCGATGGCGACAAAGGTGCGAAGCTGATCGAGATCGAGCATTTGAGCCATTTCGGCGCTCCATGCAATCATCAACGAAAGCGATCATGTCTATTTAAAACATTCGTTGGAATGATCAATAGAAAAAGCGCAACCTCCGATCGTCAACAAGAGCCCGCGTCCTTCAAACCCCCGCCAATAGTGGCGGAACGGGCAGCGGACGGACTTTGCCGAAAAGGAGACCGCCATGGTCACGACCGAATTTACGCACGGCCCCGCGCAACGGACTTTCGCGGAAGGCCTTCTCGCCGCAGTGGCGCGTTTCGCCAATCGCGTCGTCGGGACCTGGCACGCTGCGCAGAACCGTCGGGCCGTCGCCAAACTCCTCTTTTGGGACGACCGGATGCTGCACGATATCGGCCTGACCCAGGGCGACGTCTATTCGGTGATGGCCGCACCCGCCGGTGAGGATCCCTCGCGGAAGCTCACGCTCATCTCCACGGAGCGGCGTGCCGCGATCCGGGCCGAGGCCTTGCAGCGCCTGTCGCATGGCACCGAGTACGATCCGCCGCGCCGCAAGCGCCGCCGCCTGGAACTGGTGAGCTTCGAGAGCTGAGGCTCCCGACGAAACGTTCCGGAGAAGCCCGGTCCCCTGGGTGGCTCCGTGCCTGGCCCGCTACGCAAGTAGCGGGCCTTTTTCGTGGGGCTCAGTGGGCCATCAGCACCGGCACGGGCATGGTCTCGAGGAGTGCGCGGGTAGCACCGCCGAGGATGAACTCGCGCAGGCGACCGTGGCCGTACGCACCCATCACCATCCAGTCTGCCGCCTCCGCGACGGCGAAGGCCTTCAGGGCGTCGGCTACTCCCTTCGCCCCGTTCGGAATGACGCGAACGGTGACGTCGAGATCGTGACGGGCGAGGTAGGCGGCAACGTCGGCGCCAGGCTCTCCGAGGAGGCTCTTGCTCTTGCCGTCGTCGACCACCACGACCGTTACCGTCTTGGCGAGACCGAGAAGCGGCAGGGCTTCGCGGACCGCGCGAGCGGCGGTGGCGCCGCCGTCCCAGGCGACGAGCGCACGATCGGGCGTGAAAGCGGTGACGCCGGTGTGAGGGATAATGAGCGTCGGCACCGCGGCCTGAAAAAGCAGCGCCTCGATCAGCGCCTCGCGCATCGGCTCGCTGCGCTCCGGCGTCTGCTGGCCGATGACGACGAGGTCGGTCAGCATGCACGCGGCGACGATGCCGGCGAAGCCGCCGGTGCCGGTGGTCTCAACGGTGCGGGTCTCGGCGGAGATCCCGGCGGCGGCGGCGATCGCCTGGAAACTCTTGGCCGCCGCGGCGGCATCCGAGAGCGCCTCCTCCCGCGCCTCGACGATGAAGTCGGCGGGAAGCGGGGCCGCGACGGTGTAGACCGGCAGGACCGGATCGTAGGCCAGCGCCAGGCCGGTCAGGTGGGCGTCGATCCGGCGGGCAAAATCAGCGGCCACCATCGCCGAGCGGCGTTCGCCGGCGACATCGATGATGACGCTGACATGGCGGATCGCTCTGGCCGCGTTGCTGCTCATGGGGTGTCTCCTTGAGATTCGGGCGATTGGAAACCGGTGACGGTCGCCGATCAATAGGCGTAGCGGCGAAAGATCTCGTCGATATCACCATGCCATTCGCCCTGATACTCGCGAAGGGCGCGCTCGGCGAGCGTCTCGCCGGTAGCGACGATTTCCTCGAGGGGCGCGAGGTGGATCGACTCGTCGGCGCCCTCGGCATTCATGCGGGCACGCCGGCGGAGGCCGTCGCGCGACAGGGCGAGCGCATCGCGGGCGATGTCGAGAGCTGTGCGGTTGCGGAAGGGCGTGCGCAGCGCCGTCTTCGGCACCTGTTCGCGCAATGCCTGGCGCTCTTCCGCCGTCCAGTCCCTGACCAGTTGCCAGGCGCCGTCGAGCGAGACGCGATCGTAGAGAAGCCCGACCCAAAACGCCGGCAGCGCCGAAATGGTGCGGCGCGGCCCGCCGTCGGCGCCGCGCATTTCGAGGAACGTCTTGAGACGCACCTCCGGGAAGAGGGTCGAGAGGTGGTTGATCCAGTCTGAGAGGGTTGCGCGCTCGCCCGGGAGCTGCGGCAGCTTGCCGGCGAGGAGGCTGGAGAACGACTCCCCGGCCACGTCGTAGTAAGTGTCGCCGCGCTTGACGAAATACATCGGCACATTGATCGCCCAGTCGACATAGCGCTCGAAGCCGAAGCCGGGCTCGAAGGCAAAAGGCAGCATGCCGGTGCGGCGGCGATCCGTATCCAGCCAGATCTCCGAGCGCCACGAGAGGAGGCCGTTGGGGCGGCCCTCGGTGAAAGGCGAATTGGCGAAGAGCGCGGTGGCGAGCGGCTGGAGGGCGAGGCCAACGCGCATCTTCTGCACCATGTCGGCCTCGTCGGCGAAGTCGAGGTTGGTCTGAATGGTGCAGGTCCGGTACATCATGTCGAGGCCCTGGCTGCCGACCTTCGGCATGTAGCGCGTCATGATGGCGTAGCGTGATTTCGGCATGATCGGCGTTTCGGCCAGGGTCCATTTCGGCGAACCGCCGAGGCCGAGAAAGCCGATGCCGAGCGGCTCGGCGCATTCATGAACCTGCGCCAGATGACCGTTCACCTCGCGAAAGGTCTGGTGGACAGTCTCCAGCGGCGCGCCGGACAACTCGAATTGGCCGCCGGGCTCCAGCGAGATGGCGCCGCGGCCGATCGGGTCGGTGAGGCCGATGATGTTGCCGCGGTCGAGGATCGGCTCCCAGCCGAGCAGCCCTTCCATCGCTTCGAGGAGGCGACGAATGCCGCGTGGCCCCTCATAGGGCACCGGGCTGTTGTCGGCGGTGTGGAAGCCGAACTTCTCGTGCTCGGTGCCGATGCGCCACTCGGACGGAGGCTTGCCGCCGGCGGCAATCGCCGCGACCAACTGGTCACGGGACTCGATCGGCGTCGCATCGGAAGCGTCGCGGGCCATGGATTTCGGGATTCCGAGAAGGGGTCAGCGGCGGGACCATAGACAAGGCCCCTTGGGCAGGCAAATAGCGCAAAAGCGGCCTTGAAACAGGCCCCCGGAAACTAGCGCCAATCCCCCGAGACAGCCTGAACCACCGCCAGGGCGGCCACGGCCGCCGTGTCGGCGCGCATGATTCTTGGGCCGAGGGAAATCGCGGTGACGAAGTCGCAGGCGCGGAGAATTTGGCGCTCTTCGGCGGAGAAGCCGCCCTCGGGGCCGATGAGGACAGCCAGCGGAGTGGGCGGCAGGGCAGCGAGGACCGCCAGCGGACTGGCGCTTTCGGCGCCCTCATCGCAGAAGATGATACGGCGGTCGGCTTCTCGGTTAGGCCAGGTGTCGAGGAGCGCCTGCAACTCAGCCGGCTCGTCGATGGCCGGAACCGTCATCAGCCCGCATTGCTCGGCGGCTTCGATGGCGTTGGCCTCCATGCGCTCCAGATTGATGCGCGTCACCTGGCCGTGCTGGCTGAGGACCGGGCGGAGGCGTCCCGCCCCCATCTCCGTCGCCTTCTCGACCATGTAGTCGAGACGGGCCTGCTTCAGCGGCACGAAGAGATAGTGGAGGTCGGGATCGGGCGGCTGCTCGCGGACCGGCTCGCCGATGACGAGGCTGCGGGCCTTGCGGCTCCGGGCCGCGAGCCCGGCGCGCCATTCGCCGTCGCGGCCGTTAAAAACGAGGAGCGGCTCGGCCTCGTTCATACGCAGGACATTGACGAGGTAGTTGGCCTGGGCGTGGTCGAGCTCGACTTCCGCGCCGGCGGTCAGGCGGGCGCGCAGGAAAAGGCGCTTCAGATGCGAATCCGGACGGAGGGTCATGGGATGCGGGATATCGGGTGCCCTCCCCCGGCGCAAGGCGCGGCCTTGACCCCGCGCCGACAAGGCGGCACCTCTTCGCCATGGCTGAACCGGCGGCGAACACATTCGAATACAGCGTTTCCGAGATTTCGGCGGCCGTCCGCCGCACGGTCGAGGACGCCTTCGGCTATGTGCGCGTGCGCGGCGAGATCTCCGGTTACAAAGGACCGCATTCCTCCGGGCACGCCTATTTCTCGCTGAAGGACGACAAGGCGCGGATCGAGGCCGTGATCTGGCGGATGGCGTTCGTCAAGCTCCGCTTCAAGCCGCAGGAAGGCCTGGAGGTCATCGCCACCGGCAAATTGACCACCTTCCCCGGTTCGTCGAAATACCAGATCGTCATCGAGGCGCTGGAGCCCGCCGGCATCGGCGCGCTGATGGCGCTGCTCGAAGAGCGGCGGAAGAAATTCATCGCCGAAGGGCTTTTCGCCGAAGAGCGGAAGAAGCCCCTGCCCTATTTGCCGCGCATCATCGGCGTCGTCACCTCGCCGACCGGCGCGGTGATCCGCGATATCCTCCACCGGCTCGGCGACCGCTTTCCGGTGCGGGTCGTGGTGTGGCCGGTTCGCGTGCAAGGCGAGACCTCGGCAGCGGAGGTCGCCGGCGCGATCGCCGGATTCAACGCCATCGTCCCGGGCGGGCGGGTGCCGAAGCCGGACCTCATCATCGTCGCCCGCGGCGGCGGCAGCATCGAGGATCTCTGGAGCTTCAACGAGGAAGCGGTGGTGCGCGCCGCCGCCGCATCGGCG
>JBDTLN010000060.1:0-8516 GCA_039934795.1 Bauldia sp.
CCGCCGCCGACTTGGCGCTGGCGTCGGCGCGCACCAGCAGCGTCCGGTTGGCGTCGGAGACCTGGCCAGCCGGGGCGTCGAGGGCAACGCTGCCGAGCGCGGTGACGAGATCGGCCACGGTAAGGTGGCGGGCGGTCAGGGCATCGGGATCGATATTGATGGTGACCTGCGGGTCACGGTCGCCATTCAGCTGTACGTCGGCCACCCCCTCGACGGCGGCGAGGCGATCGACGATCCGGTCGTTGACGATGCGGGTCAGTTGATCGATGGGCAGCGTCGTCGAAGTGGCGAAGATGCGGATGATCGGATCGGCGTTGGCATCGGCCTTGACGATCGTCGGCGGGTCGGAGTCATCGGGGAGCGTGCGGATGGCGCCGATGGCGTCGCGGAGGTCGTTGGCGGCGACGTTGATGTCGGTCGACTGGTCGAACTGGATGGTGACCTGGCTCTGGGCCGGGCGGCTTTGCGAGGAGATCGAGACGACGCCCGGAGTGCGCGCCACGGCGCCCTCGATGATGGCGGTTATCTCCTTGTCGATCGTTTCTGGCGTCGCGCCGGTGTAGTTGGTCCGGATGGTGATGACCGGCTGGTCGATATTGGGCAGTTCGCGCACCTCGACGCCGCCGAAGGCGGCGATGCCGGCAACGATGATGAGGAGGTTCAGGACGACGGCGAGGACCGGGCGGCTGACGAACAGCCCGGCAAATCCCCTCGACGGTTTTGGCGTTTCGGTCACCGGCCCGACCCTAACTGTTACCGGCCGGGCGCTTGCCGGCGCCGGTTGCCGCGCCCTCGGCGGGCGGCTGGGCGCCCTGCCCGGCTTCCGCAACCTTGATGCCCTCGCGAAGGCGCTGGACGCCTTCGACGACGACCTGTTGTCCCTTCTGAAGTTCGCCGGCGACGGTCACCGAGCCACTGTTGCGGGCGATGATCCTGACCGGGACGCGATGGACCTCGTCGCCGTCCAGTTTCCAGACGAAGGAGCCCTTGCGGTCCCACTGAACGGCAAGCGAAGGGACCATCGGGCGCGCCTCACCGGGAAAGTTGAGGACGACGATGACGGACATGCCCGCTTTCAGGACATTGGCGTCATTCGGCATTTCGGCCTCGACCTTCAAGGTGCGCGACGTCGCGTCGATACGGTTGTCGATGGCGCTGACCTTGCCGGTGAAAGTCTGGTCGGGAAGCGCCGTCGACGTGGCGGTCACCTCCTGGCCGATCGCGACCTTGGCCGAAACGTTTTCGGGGACATCGAAGGCGACGGTGACGGTCGACATATCGTCGAGATTGGCGATGGCCCTGGTGGGCGTGACAAGATCGCCGATCGATAGTTCGGTGAGGCCGATCACGCCGGCAAAGGGCGCGGAAACCGTGCGCTTGGCAAGCGCGAGGTCGGCGATCTTCAAATCGATCCCGGCCTTTTGCAGGACGGACCGGGCGTCAGAGACCGCGACAGCGGTGATGTTCTTGCTGGCCAGCAGTTTCTCGGCCCGATCAAGGGCCGCCTGGGCGTCGTCGCGAGCGATGGTCGCCCGCTCGACCTCAACCTGCTGATCGGCCTTCTCCAGGCGAATGATCGCCGCACCAGCGTCGACACGCGTGCCCGGCTTGAACGCGATCTCGGAAACGGCGCCGGTCACCTCCGGGAAAAGCGTGACCGACTGGGCGGCAACCAGCGTGCCAATGGCCCGGACGGTATCGCCATCGTCGTTGATGTCCACGGGCGCCGTGACGACCCGGACGGGACCTGCGCCCATGCCACCACCCGATCGCCGCCCCTGCCCCGCGCTCGAATCGGGGGTTGCAGCGACAGTGGCGGCGCCGGCGAACGACCCGCTTCGGTAGAGCCACCAGCCGCCGCCGGCCAGAGCGATGACCAGAAGCGACAGGACGATTTGCCTTGCTGCGGTCATGCCTCAGGCTTGCCTTATGCTGCAGCGCAATGAGATGGAACGCAGATTGCCCGATTTTCCGTCGCCGTTCGAAATGAAATTTTCGGCATGTCGGCCAAGACTCATCCCCCGAAAGCGCATCTTCCATC
This sequence comes from Bauldia sp., assembly GCA_039934795.1. Taxonomy (GTDB): domain Bacteria; phylum Pseudomonadota; class Alphaproteobacteria; order Rhizobiales; family Kaistiaceae; genus CAMCWB01. Next base: position 2,042 of record JBDTLN010000060.1, read on the forward strand.
GGAATGCTGCATCGCAGCATAAGATGCCGCGCAGCAGCAAGGTGGGCCACCGATCGTGCCACGCGCTTGCGGCGTCCATACGAGTTGACGGAAACTCACTGTGAATTCATCTTTCTACCCTTTATTTGACGGAGGGAGTTTGCCAATCTGCACCCCCTAAACGCCGAACTGCCCGACAGAAGGCAACACGAGTGACCAGCACTACGGAAGTGTCCCCGGAGGCCTCCCTTGTACGGCCCCCGGAGCGACGAGTTGCCGAAGCGGGCATGCGTCCAACCGAAATCGGCAATCCGGACTATTTTCATAAGGTCGTCGACTGCCAATGGGCCTGTCCGGCACACACGCCGGTGCCGGAATACATCCGGCTGATCGCCGCCGGGCGATACAGCGATGCCTACATGGTCAACTGGTACTCGAACGTCTTTCCCGGGATTCTCGGGCGGACGTGCGACCGACCGTGCGAGCCGGCGTGCCGGCGGGTGCGCGTCGAGGATGAACCGGTGGCGATCTGCCGGCTGAAGCGCGTGGCGGCCGACAACAAGGACGACGTGTCGGCGCGCATGCCGACGGCCCCCTCTGCACGGAACGGCAAGCGCGTAGCGCTGATCGGCGCCGGGCCAGCGTCGCTCACCGTCGCCCGCGATCTGGCGCCGCTTGGCTACGATGTTGTGATTTACGATTCAGAACCGCGCGGCGGCGGCATGATCCGCAGCCAGATCCCGCGCTTCCGCCTGCCGGAATCGGTGATCGACGAGGAGGTCGGCTACATCGTCGGCATGGGCGGCATCGAGACCCGCTACGGCACCCGCATCGACAGCCTCGCCAGCGTCGTAGCGGAGAGTCACGACGCGATCTTCGTCGGCACCGGAGCGCCGCGCGGGCGCGACCTCGACGTGCCGGGCCGCACGGAAGCGGCCGCCAATATCCACATCGGCATCGACTGGCTGTCGAGCGTCTCGTTCGGCCATATCGAGAAGATCGGCAAGCGCGTGATCGTGCTGGGCGGCGGCAACACGGCGATGGACTGCTGCCGGACCTCGCGCCGCCTCGGCGGCGAAGACGTCAAGGTCATCGTCCGCTCCGGCTTCGAGGAGATGAAGGCCTCTCCGTGGGAGAAGGAGGACGCGATGCATGAGGGCATCCCGATCCTCAACTATCTCGTGCCGAAGGAATTCACCCACAAGAACGGCAAGCTGACCGGGGTGATGTTCGAGAAGGTCGCGGCGGTTCGCGACGACAAGGGCCGACGCCGGCTGGAGCCGACTGGCGAGCCGGACGTGCATGTCGAATGCGATGACGTGCTGGTGGCGATCGGGCAGGAAAACGCATTCCCGTGGATCGAGCGCGACATTGGACTCGAGTTCGACAAGTGGGGAATGCCGGTGGTCGACGCGGTGACGCATCAGTCGACGCTCCCCAATGTCTTCTTCGGTGGCGACTCGGCATTCGGGCCGAAAAACATCATCTGGGCGGTCGCGCACGGCCACGCCGCGGCGATCTCGATCGACAAGTTCTGCAAAAGCCAGGACGTGCACGAGCGCCCGCCACCGTTTGTGACGCTCATCAGCCAGAAGATGGGCATTCACGAATGGAGCTATGACAGCGAGATCTCGCTGGACCGGCGGAAGAAGGTGCCGCTGCAGGACCAGAAGATCGCGCTCGCCAATATCAAGGCGGAGGTTGAGCTCGGCTTCGACCGGCTGGTCGGCTACGAGGAAACGCAGCGCTGCCTGAATTGCGACGTGGAGACGGTGTTCAGCGAGACGCTGTGCATCGAGTGCGACGCCTGCGTCGACATATGCCCGATGGACTGCATCACTTTCACCGCCAACGGGCCGGAGGCCGACCTTCGCCAGCGACTCAGTGCGCCGGCTGTCAACCTGAGCCAGGATCTCTATATATCGGCCACGTTGAAGACGGGCCGGATCATGGCCAAGGATGAGGATGTCTGCTTGCATTGCGGTCTTTGCGCCGAGCGCTGCCCGACCGGCGCCTGGGACATGCAGAAATTTCTCCTCGATATGACACACGCCGCAGGACGTTCGGGATGCTACAGCTAGCCCCCTCGCCGGGTCAGCGCCTGCGGGTCAACGACTTCGTCGTCAAGTTCGCCAATGTGAACGGGTCGGGGTCGGCAAGCGCCAACCGCCTGTTTGCCCGTTCGATCCTCCGCATGGGCGTGCCGGTCGCCTCGCGCAACATCTTCCCGTCGAACATCCAGGGGCTGCCTACCTGGTACGAGGTGCGGGTGTCGGAGGCGGGCCATATCGGGCGCCGCGGCGGCGTCGACCTGATGGTGGCGATGAATCCGCAGACCTGGGAGCAGGACATCGCCGAGATCGAGGCGGGCGGCTACCTCTTCTACGATTCGACGCGACCGATGCAGCCGGCCAAGTTCCGCGACGACATCACCGTCATCGGCATGCCGCTGACGGCGATCTGCAACCAACGCTACAAGGACCCGCGCCAGCGGCAGCTCTTCAAGAACATCATCTATGTCGGCGCGCTGGCCGAGCTGCTCGGCATCGAGCCGAAGGAAGTCGAGAAGCTGATCGCCGAGCAGTTCAAGGGCAAGGACAAGCTGATCCCGCCGAATATCGAAGCGCTCAACATGGGCCGCGAGCATGCGCGGACGGATCTGGCGGGGATCGACCTGAAAGTGCGCCGGGCGGACGCGGTCGGCGACCGTATCTTCATCGAGGGCAACAACGCGGCCGGCCTCGGCGCGGTCTATGGCGGCGCTACGGTCTGCGCCTGGTACCCGATCACGCCGTCGACGTCGCTGGCGGAGGCGTTTGCCAAGCACTGCCGGCGGCTGAGGGTCGATCCGGCGACCGGCAAGCATCGCTTCGCCATCGTCCAGGCCGAAGACGAACTGGCCTCGATCGGCATGGTGATCGGCGCGGCCTGGAACGGGGCGCGGGCCTTCACGGCGACGGCCGGCCCCGGTGTGTCGCTGATGCAGGAATTCATCGGCCTCGCCTATTTTGCCGAGATCCCGGCCGTGATCTTCGACGTGCAGCGGGGCGGCCCGTCGACCGGCATGCCGACGCGCACGCAACAGTCGGACCTCCTCAGCACCGCCTATGCCTCGCACGGCGACACCAAGCATGTGCTGCTGTTCCCCGAAGACCCGTACGAATGCTTCGAGTTCGCGGCACTCTCGTTCGACCTGGCCGACCGGCTGCAAACGCCGATCTTCGTCATGCTCGATCTCGACATCGGAATGAACGAGTGGCTGTGCAAGCCGCTGGCTTTCGACCCCAAACGAAAGCTCGACCGCGGCAAGGTGCTGACCGAGGCGGAGCTCGATGCCGGCAAGAATTTCGGGCGCTACCTCGACGTCGACGGCGACGGTATTCCGTTCCGTACCTACCCCGGCACCCATCCCAGCAAGGGCGCGTTCTTTACTCGCGGCACATCGAAGAACCGCTTCGCCAAATACAGCGAAGAGGGTGGGGACTATGTCGAGAACATGCAGCGGCTGCTGCGGAAATTCGAGACGGCCAAGAGCCTGGTTCCGGCGCCGATACGGCGGGACGCCGACGAGAAGACGCGTTTCGGCGTCCTTTATTTCGGCTCGACCGCGCCGGCAATGAGCGAGGCTCTGGACGCGCTCGCCGCCGAAGGCATCCCCCTCGATACGATGCGCGTGCGGGGTTTCCCGTTCGCCGACGCGGTGCTGGACTTCATCCTCGATCACGACCAGGTGTTCGTCATCGAACAGAACCGCGACGGGCAGTTGCGCACGCTGCTGGTCAACGAATGCGCCCTCGACCCGGCCCGGCTGGTGGCGATCCTCCACTATGACGGCACGCCGATCACCGCGCGCTTCATTACCGAGGCGATCGGCCGGCAGTGGCGGGCTCTGACCGGCGCGGCGCAAAGGGACGCAGCGGAATGACCTATATCGTCAAGCCGAAATTCCATCATCCGGCCCTGCCGACCAACGCGCTCGGCTTCACGCGGCGCGACTACGAGGGGTCGGTGTCGACGCTCTGCGCCGGCTGCGGGCACGATTCGATCTCGGCGGCGATCATCCAGGCCTGTTTCGAGCTCGACCTGCCGCCGCACCGCATCGCCAAGATGTCCGGCATCGGCTGCTCGTCGAAAACACCGACCTACTTCCTCGGCCAGAGCCACGGCTTCAACAGCGTGCACGGGCGGATGCCGTCGGTGGCGACCGGGGCGAGCCTTGCCAATCGCGACCTCATCTATCTCGGCGTTTCCGGCGACGGCGACAGTGCCTCGATCGGTTTCGGCCAGTTCGCGCATTGCCTCAGGCGTGGCGTCAAGATGGTCTACATCGTCGAGAACAACGGTGTTTACGGCCTCACCAAGGGACAGTTCTCGGCGACGGCCGACGCCGGTTCGATCTCAAAGGGCGGCGTCGACAATCGCGACCAGCCCATCGACCTCGTGTCGATGGCACTGCTCCTCGGCGCGACTTTCGTGGCGCGGGGTTTCTCTGGGGACAAGCATCAGCTGGTCCCCATCATCAAGGCAGCGATCCGGCATCGCGGTGCGGCGTTCATCGATGTGATCAGCCCTTGCGTCGCCTTCAACAACCATCCCGGCTCGACCAAGAGCTTCGACTATGTCCGGGAGCACAACGAAGCGGTCAACTCGCTGGATGTCATGATCGGGCGGGAGGAGATCACGACGGACTATGCGCCCGGTTCCGTCGAGGAAGTGACCCAGCACGACGGCACCGTGCTGCGGCTGCACAAGCTCGCCGAAGGCTACGACCCGACCTACCGGCTGGGCGCCATGTCCCATGTCCAGCAGCGCGCCGCGGCCGGCGAGATCGCCACGGGGCTGTTCTACATCAACGAAGGCGAAGGCGACCTCAACGACCGCATGAACACGGTTGAGTCACCGCTCAACGCCCTCGGCGACGGCGACCTGATCCCCGCGCCGGGCGTGATCGAGGCGATCAACGCGACGCTGCGGTAGCTCCCCAGCCGATTGCTGCGGGGAGGGTTGAGCGGCGCGAGGCGCGCGCTTATCGTTTGCCAGTCAGTCGGCGGGGATTCGATGGCGGACGGCAAGGGTTTTCGCGATCCGACGCGCTTCAACGCGTTTACCGACGGGGTGATGGTCGTCTCGATGACGCTCCTCATCCTCAACGTCGAACTGCCCGAGACGGTGAAGCATCTGGACGGGGCGGCGCTGTTCCGGGCGCTCGGCGACATCTGGCCGAACCTTTTCGCCTATCTGCTCAGCTTTCTCGTGATCGCCCAGTACTGGATGGGCTACACGGAACAATTCGGCGGCCTGAGCCGGATCGACGGCACGTTTGCCTGGCTCAACATCTTCTTCCTGCTCGCCATCGGGTTCATCCCGTTCGTCACCAATCTCATCGGCGACAATGACGGGCACCTGGCGACGCAGCTCTACGCGGCGACGCTGGTCGCAGTGTCCCTGCTGCTCGCGACGATGAGTGCGTACGCGGCGCGTAAAGGCCTCGCCGACCCACCGGATGCCAGACCGCTGATAGAGCAGCTAGCGCCATCGCTGAAGATCGCGGTGGTGTTCGGGGCATCCATCGTCGTGGCGCGGTTCGATTTCAGCCTCGCCAAGCTTACATGGCTGCTGCTTCTCGTGCCGGATAGCTGGATCATCCGGCCGGCACGGCGGCCGACAAGCTAGCAAAAGTCGAAGTCGCAGCCTTCGTCGGCTTGCAGGACGTGGTCGTGGTAGAGCCGGTCGTAGCCGCGGCGGGCGGCAGCACTGGATGCCCCTCCGCCGACCTCTCCCGCCCTGCCGGGCGCCATCGCGACGCCGGAATTTCGCCGGCGGTCGAGTTCGGCTTCATCGACGAGGAGGTCGAGGCGGCGATCCTTGACGCTGAGTCGGATTCGGTCGCCCGTCCGGACCAGCGCCAGCGGCCCGCCGGCCGCCGCTTCCGGCGTGACATGCAGCACGACGGCACCGTAGGCGGTGCCGGACATGCGGGCATCGGAGATGCGCACCATGTCCTTGACGCCGGCCCTTGCCAGCTTCTTCGGGATGGGCAGATAGCCGGCCTCCGGCATGGCCGCCTCGCTGCGCGGGCCGGCATTCTGGAGAACGAGGATGTCGTCGGCGGTCACGTCAAGGTCGTCGGCGTCGATGCGGGCAGCGAGGTCGTCCAAGGAGGCGAAGACAACGGCGCGGCCGGTGTGTTCGAGGAGGCGCTTGTCGGCGGCCGAGCGCTTGAGGATCGCGCCGCCGGGCGCCAGCGAGCCGAACAGCGCGACGAGGCCGCCTAGCGGTTCGATCGGCGCATCGTGGGCAGCGACGACCGTCCGGTCGACGGCGTCGATCGGAGGCCGCGCGAGGATCTCGCCAAGGGTCTCGCCGGTGACGGTGAGGACGGAAAGGTCGAGAAGCGGCTTCAGTTCGCGCAGCACGGCGTCAAGGCCGCCGGCGGCGAAGAGGTCCTCCATGTAGTGGCTGCCGACCGGCTTGAGGTTGACCAGAACCGGAGTCG
>JBDTLN010000061.1:0-8450 GCA_039934795.1 Bauldia sp.
CGCAGCACCGCAGTCTGCACGCCGAGGCAGCTGAGGCTGCCGACAATGACAGCGCCAACCCAGACGACAACAAAGATGCCGTACTCATGGCCGCCCATCCAGCGGGCCAGAAACACCTGGCTGAGATAGGTGATGAGCGCACTGCCGACGCGAATGAAGAAGGCCGACGCGACGCTCCGCTGCGAGACAGCCCGATCGTCGGCGCCGTAGAGCATGCGGTCGACGGCATTGGCTCCGGGTACCGCCAGAGCGGCGACGCGAGCCGGGAGCCGTTCCGCAATACCGGCAATTCTGATCCGCACCATGGCCCTCACGCTGCCCGGGCCAGACAGTGACGCCGCCTGACGGGCCCCGAGACTACAAACAAGGCCGTGAGTAATGGACCACGATTATCGTGACAATTAGAGAAAAAGATGGGCGCGCATAAAGGTTAACAAAGCGTAAATCGCAGCGGCTAAGAACCTAAAGCCGCATAGCACCGGACTGAATTTTTTGGAACAGCACTTCGTCGAGCAGCACAAACTCGCCGGTTTCCAGATTTTTGAAATAGATCGGGTCGCTGGTCTTCCGCGGATCGAAGCCATCGCGAGCAAGTTCGACCTTGCGCTGCTTGAAGGTCGACGTTGCGTCGATTTCCTTTTTCACCCGAATGAACATTGGTCTGGCATAGGCTGTGAGGTGCGCGTCGATGTGGAGGCGGAGGCCGGCGAGATCGAAGCCCTGGCCCGGCACGATCGCCGCCATCCCGGCCTTACCTTCGGTGCCGGTGATCGGCACGCCGTACACCGTCGCCTCGGCGACTTCGGGCATCGTATCGATCATTTCCGCCACCTCGGAGGTCGAGACGTTCTCGCCCTTCCAGCGGAATGTGTCGCCGATCCGATCGACGAAGAAGAAGTTGCCATGCTCGTCGCGACGCATCAGGTCGCCCGTGCGAAACCAGCGATCGCCTCTCACGAACGCGTCGGGAAGAATCTTCTTCTCCGTGGCTGCCTTGTCGGCATAGCCGTCGAAGCGCTGGCCCGGCCGCATCGGGTCGACGAGGATCTTCGAAATGACCTCGCCCACCTCGTCCGGCGGGCACTCGATGCACAAGCCGTGGTCACCGCGGATCACCTGCTCGTGGACTATGTCGAAACGCACCACCTTGATGGGAAAGATGCCTTGAGCCCAGGACGGCACGCGCCCGACCGCCCCCGGCGTTCCGTCGGCATTGAAGATCACGCAATTGCCTTCTGTCGCCGCGTAGAACTCGCGAATGACCGGGATCTTGAAGCGCTTCTGGAACGCCACCCAGATATCGGGCCGCAGGCCGTTGCCGCAGCAGAGCCGGATGCGATGTTGCGATTCTTTGGGGTGCGGCGGCGCATTGAGGAGATAGCGGCAGAGCTCGCCGATATACTGGAAGAGCGTGCAGTCGTGGTCGACCACATCGTCCCAGAACTGGCGCGCCGAGAATTTCTCGCGGATGAATACCGAGCCGCCGACCATCAGCGTCGAGCCGACGGCAAGCACGCCGCCGGTGGTATGGTAGAGCGGCAGGCAGTCATACATCCGGTCCTTCGCCGTCGCTCCCATGATCGTCGAGAAGGCGTTCATGCCGGCAAGGACCCGGAAGTGATTGATGTTTGCCGCCTTCGGCGAGCCGGTCGTGCCGCTCGTGTAGATGTAGAGACAGCGGTCGTCGAGCGTTAGTGCCGGCCGCTCGCTGGCGGGGATTTTGGCATCGTCGAAGCCCATGACCGCCTGGTCGATTCGCGGCCAATCCGCCGTGCAGGCGCCGTGGCCCCATACGGTGAAGGCGCCGGTGAGCGAGCTGCGGGCGGTGGCGAAGGCGCCCTCCAGCTCCGCCGCGACGATGATGTGTTTCGGCGCGACGATATTGATCGAATAGGCAAGCACCTGGCCGGTAAGATTGGTGTTGAGGAGCGCCGTCACTCCGCCAACCCGCGCGATACCCAGCCAGATCGCGAGATATTCCGGCCGGTTCGGCATCAACAGGCAAACCACATCGCCCTTGCCGATGCCGTTGGCCCGCGCCCAGCGCGCATAGCGGTTGGCCCGCGCGTTGTATTCGGCGTAGGTAAAAGTCTCGCGATCCGAGATCAGTGCCACGCGATCGCCGAAACGCCTGGCAAGGTCGTCGGCGACATCGGGGAAAGTTCGCGTCCGGTTGCGGGCGACGCGGCTCGCGCGCAGGATCGTGCGCCCTACATGACGGGCAAACGCAACGTCTTTCATGAGATTTGCTACGACGCCCATATCCTCCGGCCTTTCTCCCGTTGGCCGATGGGCGATCTTGCTATCGCCTCACGAGGAAACTAACACCGGCTGGAAAGCGATGCGAGGCAACCGCGTCGGAAACACCCCAGGCGCCATGACCGGAACCGGCTGGAAGTTTGACGCGGAACTGGACACGCGGGGGCTCGCCTGCCCGCTACCAGTCCTCAAAGCCCGCAAGGTGCTTGTCGGGATGGCGCCCGGCAAGCGCCTCCTCGTCACCGCCACCGACCCAATGAGCGCGGTCGACATGCCGCACTTTTGCAAGGAATCCGGCCATCGCCTCCTCGCCGCCGATACAGCCGCCCGGCCACTTCGTTTCCTGATCGAGCGGATCTAGCCGAAGGCCCGGCGAAGGTCTCATCCGGTTGGCCTGCCCACCGCGAGCCTTCAGCGGTGGCGCCATATGGCTAGCGGATTGTCGAGCAGGGCCTGCCGGTCCGGCGTGTCGATGCTTGCCACGCCGGTAAAGCCGTCGAACAGCATCTCGATGGCGCGCCGGTCGACATCCCGTCCGATGAAGACGATGCGGCTGGTTCGATCGGCATCGGGCCAGCGCGGCAACGATACCGGTGGCGAGAACAGCCCCTGGACGCCCTGGATCACGACCGGATGCTCCGGATCCTCGGCAATTCCAAGGATGCCCTTGACCCGGAGCAGCCTTGAGGCGTGGCCGATCTCCAGCCGATCGAGGAATTCCAGAACGTCGCCCGACGCCATCCCACCGCTACTGTGCAGGGCGAAGGTGGCGATGTGGTTGTCATGCCGATTGACGTCGTGGTGGTCATGGTCGCCATCGGCGAACGCCTCGGCCGCCATCCACGCCCTCACATCCGCGCCTCTGGCGTCGGGGTCGAAGGGGCCGCAGCCGATCAGCATTTCCGGCAGTGCCTCGCGCCTCGCGTCAAGCACGGGCGCAGCCGGATTTAGCCGTTTCAGTCGCGCCACAAGGGCATCGGCGTCATTCGGCGCGATGTCGGCCTTGGTCAGCACGATCCGGTCGGCAACAGCCACCTGGCGAACGGCTTCGGCGTGGGTGTCGAGGGTCGCCGCGCCGCTCCGCGCATCGACCACCGTCACCACGCCGTCGAACCGGAATCGCTCGGCGAGCGTGGGGTGCCGCGTCAGCAGGGACAGGATCGGCGCCGGATCGGCAAGGCCCGTCGTCTCGACGACAACCCGCTCGATCGAGGCTATGCGCCCGGTTGCAAGCCCCACCAGAAGCCGGTCGAGGGCCTCGGCCAGCTCGCCCCTGATCGTGCAGCAGATGCAACCGGCCGAAAGTTCAATCAGACCGTCATCGGCCTTCTCGATGAGCAGGTGATCGAGACCGATCTCGCCGAATTCGTTGACGATGACCGCGGTAGCCGCGAACGCCTCATCCCTGAGCAGACGGTTCAGCAGCGTCGTCTTGCCGGCGCCGAGGAACCCGGTGAGCAGCGTGAGAGGAATCGGCCGCGGCGCCGCCCCCTCCGCCATGCTACTGCTTGATCGCGTCGGCGATGGCGTCGGCGATCGGGTCGGTGGACTTCTTCGCTGCCGCGCCTGGCTTCTTCTTCGCCGCACCCTCCGCAGCCGGTGCCGTCGTCCTGGAGACCTTTTTCTTCTTGGCCTTTTTCACCGGCGGATCCGGTTGGGGCGGCACGTAGAGCGTCGACACCGCCACGGGCTCCATGACGAAGAAGCGGTTCTTCTCCAGCGAAGTCCCGGCCGCGCCGACGCTGGCGAAGACGGGATCATCCTCTTCGCCCTCGTTCTTGCCGCGCTTGCTGCAAACCTGAGCGCGCATATTGACGGGCTGAGCCAGGGCCGGCGCGTTGCCGAAGCTGGCAATTTGCTTGTTACCCATCGACCAGCCGCCGAACGCCTTGTCGAGGAGGCCGGCAGCGAGCTGCGTCCGCTCCTTGGCTGATTCGGAACCAAGCACCACGGTGATCAGAGTTCTGCTGCCGCGCGTCGCCGTCGCCACGACGTTGAAGCCGGAGGCGCAGATGAAGCCGGTCTTCATGCCATTGCTGCCGCGATAGCGCTCAAGGAGCGTGTTGTGCGTCCGGATCACGCTGTCGCCGGTCCGGATCGCCGGGATGCGAAAAAGGTCACGCTGCGCCGGAAAATCGGCCCACAGCGCCCGCGTCAGCACCGCAAGATCGCGCGCGGTAGTAACGTGGCCTTCGTCCGGCAGGCCGTTCGGATTGACGTAGTGCGTCGAGTTCATGCCGAGCCGGCGTGCTTCGGCGTTCATGCGGCCAATGAACCCGGCCTCGCTGCCGCCAACGGTCTCGGCGATGGCGACGGCGATGTCGTTCGCCGATTTGACAATCATCATCTTCAGCGCGTTGTCGACGGTCATGGTTGTGCCGACTGGGAAGCCCATCTTCGACGGCGCCTGGTTGATAGCGTTCTGGCTGACCGCCACAGGCGTATCGGGCTTGATCTCGCCGGCCTTCAGGGCGCGGAAAGTGACGTAGGCGGTCATCAGTTTGGTGACCGATGCCGGATACCACGGCTTGGTCGAATCCTTCTCGGCGACGACCGTGCCATCCGAATTGTCGACCACGATGAACGCCGGCGTCTGTGCGACCGCCGGCAAGGCAACGAGGGTCAAAAGGGCGGCGATGCGAAAAGTTGCGCGCAAGACCGGAGGCCTCCGTGATCTGGATCGTCCGGCGGGCCTGCGGCGCCTCCCGGAGAGTGTCTTTCCTACCCGATTTGGACACCCATTGGCAAAGTCCTATGACGGCCTGCCGTTTTGTCCGGCAGGTGGCGAAAGAAGCGGCAGGATCGCCGCAAATACTTGGCTGCCCACCGGCTCAATCCGGAACCGCGATGGCCCCGGGCTTGCAAGTGGGCAGCGGCTCGCAAAAGATTGAACGATGGTCCATTCGGCCCTTGTGGATAATTCTCATCCGGCAGCCCGTCCGCCCCGCGAGCGGCAGGCAGGGCCGTCGCGTCTCGAACGCGCCCGAGGCGAGGCGCGGATCGGTTTCGTCTCGGTCGATGGCCGGTCGCGCCTCGCCGACCTCTATCAATCCGGAGCCGCAAAGATCCGCCTGCCGCGGGGCGAGCGGGGCGCCACACCCGAAGCCGTATTCCTCAACACGGCCGGCGGCGTGACCGGCGGCGACCGCCTCGCCTTTTCCGTGTCCGTCGGCGATGAAGCCCGCGCGGTGGCGACGACGCAGGCTGCAGAGCGGATCTATCGGCGCTCCGCCAGCGTCGGCGAGATCACCACGCGGCTGTCCGTTGGGCCAGGGGCTCGCCTCGACTGGCTGCCGCAGGAGACCATCATTTTCGACTGCTCCGCCCTCCTGCGCACGCTCGATGCGGAAATCGCGCCGGATGCGACGTTCATTGGCGTCGAGGCTGTGGTTCTCGGCCGCACGGCGATGGGTGAGACCATCCGGGAATGCAGCGTCCGCGACTCGTGGCGCATCCGCCGCGGCGGTCAACTCGTCTTCGCCGACAGTCTTCGTATCGATGGCAACGCGGCCGGCATCATGGCGGGGCCCGCCACGGGCCGTGGCGCCGCCGCCTTCGCAACGCTTGTTCTGTTGGCCCCCGACGCGGAGTCGAGGATCGATCTGGCCCGGGCAGCCCTCGACGGTCGCTCCGGGGACGCCGGCGTCAGCGCCTGGAACGGCATGCTGGTCGCCCGTCTCGCCGCCAGAAACGGCCAGGGCCTCCGCGCCGACCTGGTACGCCTCATCGAGGCACTCCGTGCAACCGCCATGCCCCGCGTCTGGAATTGCTAGGACGATGCCGGTAAAGCACGCCAGCACCTCGCACCACGACAAGAGTTGAGAGCCGGGAGACATCATGAACCTGACGCCCCGCGAGAAGGACAAGCTTCTCATTTCCATGGCCGCGATCGTTGCGCGCAAGCGCCTCGAGCGCGGCGTCAAACTCAATCATCCCGAAGCCATCGCTCTCATCACCGACTTTGTCGTCGAGGGGGCTCGCGACGGTCGCTCGGTCGCCGAGCTGATGTCGACCGGCGCCCATGTGATCAAGCGCGCGCAGGTGATGGAGGGCGTGGCCGAGATGATTCACGACGTGCAGGTGGAAGCGACGTTTCCCGACGGCACCAAGCTCGTCACAGTCCATCAGCCGATTCGCTGAGGCCCGCCCGATGCTCGCCCTTCGACCCAATTGCGAATGCTGCGACCGCGACCTGCCACCAGCTTCGCCGCTGGCGATGATCTGCACCTACGAGTGCACGTTCTGTACCGACTGTGCGGACAACGTGCTGCACGGCGTTTGCCCGAATTGCGGCGGCAATCTTGCCAGCCGTCCGATCCGTCCGCCGGCGATGCTGCTGAAGAATCCGGCTTCGACCCAACGCGTGCTGCGCGACGACGGCTGCGGCCGGCGCGTGGCCGCCTGAAAGGAACGTCCGACATGATCCCCGGAGAAGTCTTCCCCGCCGCAGGCGATATCGAGCTGAATGCTGGCCAGCCAACGGTCATCGTGGAGGTCGCCAATTCCGGCGACCGGCCGGTCCAGGTCGGCTCCCACTATCATTTCTACGAGACCAACCCGGCGCTGAGCTTTGACCGCGAACAGGCGCGCGGCATGCGCCTCGACATCCCCGCCGGCACCGCCGTCCGCTTCGAGCCCGGCCAGACGCGAAAGGTGACCCTGGTGCCCTATCGCGGCGACCGTTTCGTGTTCGGGTTCAATCAAAAGATCATGGGCAAGCTCGACTGAGAGAAAGAACAAGATCATGCCGTACCGTATTTCCCGGGCTGCCTATGCCGACATGTTTGGGCCGACCGTCGGCGACAAGGTCCGCCTTGCCGACACCGACCTCATAATCGAGGTCGAACAGGACTTCACCACCTATGGCGAGGAGGTGAAATTTGGCGGCGGCAAGGTCATCCGCGACGGCATGGGACAGAGCCAGCTCGCCCGCCACGAGGGCGCTGTCGACACGGTCATCACCAACGCCCTGATCATCGACCATTGGGGGATCGTCAAGGCCGATGTCGGCCTCAAGGACGGCAAGATCGTCGGCATCGGCAAGGCCGGCAACCCGGACGTCCAGCCCGGCGTCGACATCATCGTCGGGCCGGGCACCGAGGCGATCGCCGGCGAGGGCAAGATCCTCACCGCCGGCGGACTCGATATGCACATCCATTTCATCGCCCCGCAGCAGATCGACGAAGCGCTCTATTCCGGCGTCACCACCATGCTCGGCGGCGGCACCGGACCGGCCACCGGCACCAACGCCACCACCTGCACGCCGGGCCCATGGCATCTTGCCCGCATGATCGAGGCCGCAGAGGGCTTCCCGATGAACCTTGCCTTTGCCGGCAAGGGCAACGCTTCGCTGCCCGAGGCGCTGGAGGAGCAGATCAAGGGCGGCGCCTGCGCCCTGAAGCTTCACGAGGACTGGGGCACGACCCCCGCGGCCATCGACAATTGCCTGACGGTCGCCGACGCCTGGGACGTCCAAGTGATGATCCACACCGATACGCTCAACGAGTCGGGCTTCGTCGAGAACACCATCGCGGCGTTCAAGGACCGAACCATCCACGCCTTTCACACCGAAGGCGCCGGCGGCGGCCACGCCCCGGACATCATCAAGGTCTGCGGCCTGCCCAACGTGCTGCCCTCCTCGACCAACCCGACGCGCCCCTACACGGTCAACACGCTCGACGAGCATCTCGACATGCTCATGGTCTGCCATCACCTTGATTCAGGCATTCCGGAAGACGTCGCCTTCGCCGAAAGCCGTATCCGCAAGGAGACCATCGCCGCCGAAGACATCCTCCACGACATGGGCGCGTTCTCGATGATCGCGTCGGACAGCCAGGCGATGGGCCGCGTCGGCGAGGTGTTGATTCGCACGTGGCAGACCGCCCACAAGATGCGCCAGCAACGCGGACGCCTGCCGGAAGAGACCGGCGACAACGACAACTTCCGGGTCAAGCGTTACATCGCCAAATACACAATCAACCCGGCGATCACCCACGGCATCGACGAGTGGGTCGGCTCGGTCGAAATCGGCAAGCTCGCCGACCTCGTTCTCTGGTCGCCGGCGTTCTTCGGCATCAAGCCCGACATGGTGCTGAAGCTCGGTACCATCGCCGCCGCGCCGATGGGCGACCCCAACGCCTCGATCCCGACGCCGCAGCCGGTGCACTACCGGCCGATGTTCGGCGCCTTCG
>JBDTLN010000062.1:0-8350 GCA_039934795.1 Bauldia sp.
GGCGCGGGCGCCGCCGGTGCACTCGGTGACGTTCTTGCCCGTCATTTCGATGTGGATGCCGCCGGGATGGGTACCCTCGGCGCGATGGACGGCGAAGAAGTCCTCGACTTCCGAAAGGATCAGCTCGAACGGCCGCGTCTTGTAGCCGGTCACGGCCTTGATCGTGTTGCCATGCATCGGGTCGCATGACCAGACGACCGAGCGTCCTTCGCGTTCGACGGCGCGAACGAGCTGGGGAAGCTTGTCGAACACTTTCTTCGCGCCGAAGCGGCAAATCAGCGTCATCCGCCCCGGCTCATTGTCCGGGTTGAGGATGTCGAGCAGTTCGATGAGGCCGTCCGGTGTCAGCGAGGGGCCGCATTTGAGGCCGATGGGGTTTTTGACGCCGCGCGCGAACTCGACATGAGCGTGATCGGGCTGGCGGGTGCGATCGCCGATCCACAGCATGTGGCCGGAGGTCGCGTACCAGTCGCCGCTGGTCGAATCGACGCGGGTCATGGCCTGCTCGTAGCCGAGCAGCAGCGCCTCGTGGCTGGTGAAGAAATCGGTGGAGCGCAATTGCGGCGTCGTTTCGGAATCGATGCCGCAGGCACGCATGAACGCCATCGTCTCGCTGATGCGGTCGGCGAGTTCCTGATAGCGGTGACCCTGCGGGCTGTCTTTGACGAAGCCGAGCATCCACTGATGGACGTGTTCCAGATTGGCGTAACCGCCCTGGGCGAAGGCGCGCAGGAGATTCAGCGTCGCCGCCGACTGGCGGTACGACATCTCGATGCGGTTCGGATCGGGCTCCCGCGCTTCGCGCGTGAACTCGATGCCGTTGATGTTGTCGCCACGGTAGCTCGGCAGCTCGACGTCGCCGATCTTCTCGGTCGGCGCCGAGCGCGGCTTGGCGAACTGTCCGGCGATGCGCCCGACCTTGATCACCGGCATGGCGCCGGCATAGGTCAGCACCACCGCCATCTGCAGGAAGACGCGGAAGAAGTCGCGGATATTGTCGGCGTGGTGCTCGGCGAAGCTCTCGGCGCAATCTCCGCCCTGGAGGAGAAAGCTCTCGCCGGCGGCGACGCTCGCCAGGCTTTTCTTGAGCTTGCGGGCCTCACCTGCAAAAACCAGCGGCGGATAGCTGGCGATGCGCGCCTCAATCGCCGCCAGAGCGGCGGGATCGCTGTAGTGCGGCACCTGCTCGACGGGCTTTGCCCGCCAGCTATCCGGGCTCCAGGCTTTCTTCATCGTCAACTCCTGCCACGCAGCGACGGACAGCCTCCGACAGGAAGGCCACGGTCCGCGCCGTTGCGACCCCTTCAGGATCGCGGCGCGGTTTATATACCCCGCGATCCGGTATTTCCACCGGCTACTCGGCGGCCTCGCGGCGATAGCGGTCGGCCGGCTTGGCCATGGTGACGACCTCCTCGCCGAGGGTCGGGTGGAGAGCCGTAGCGGCGTCGAAATCGGCCTTGGTGGCACCCATTTTTATGGGAATCGCCAGCATTTGCGCCAGTTCGGCAGCATTCGGACCGACCATGTGGCAACCGAGAACGCGGTCTGTGACGGCGTCGACGACCAACTTTACCAGCATGCGCTCGTCACGTCCGGTGACGCGGTTGGGCAAGGGCTTGAAAGTCGACCGGTAGATGTCGAGAGAAGGGTAGAGAGCCTTGGCTGCTTCCTCCGTGAGGCCGACCGTGCCGGCTTCGGGTATCGAGAAGAGCGCGGTCGGAATATCGGCATAGTCGACCGAAGTCGGCTTGCCGCCGAACACCGTGTCGGCGAAGGCCTGACCCTCGCGGATCGCTATGGGCGTCAACTGCAGGCGGTTGGTGACGTCCCCGACCGCGTAGATATGGTCGACATTCGTCCTGGAGAACTCGTCGACCAGCACGGCGCCGCGCGGATCTGCCTCGACACCCGCCTTTTCAAGGCCAAGGCCGGCGGTATTCGGGCTCCTGCCGATGGCGACGAGAATGACGTCGGCATCGATCCGCCGGTCGCCGCGGGTTATCGCGGTCCTGGTTTTTTTCGACTTCTCGATCGCCGCGAGACTGTCGCCGGTGAGAATAGTCACGCCGCGCTTCTCCATCGCGGCGTGGACGGTCTTGCGTATCTCGCCATCAAAGCCGCGCAGGATTTCGGTGCCACGATGGAGAAGCGTGACGTCGACGCCGAATGCATTGAAGACGCTGGCGAACTCCGCCGCCACATAGCCACCGCCGACGATCAGCATGCGCCTCGGCAGTTCGGGAAGATGGAACACCTCGTTGGAGGTGATCGCATGCTCAATGCCGGGGATCGAGCGGTCGACATCCGGCCAGCCGCCCGTCGCGATCAGAATCGTCCTGGCGGTCACGGTCCGATCGTCCTTGGAGAGGCGAACGCGGTGGTGGCCTTCGAGCGTCGCACGCGAGGCGATCAGCTCCGCGCCAGCCTTCTCGAGATTGCGGATGTAGATACCGCTCAGCCAGTCGACGTCCCTGGCGACGTTGTCGCGCAACGTCGGCCAGTCGAAGCGGACGCTTTCCGTTGTCCAGCCCATGCCGACCGCATCCTCGAATGCCTCGGCGAAATGGGCGGAGTGGACGTAGAGCTTCTTCGGAACGCAACCCCTGATGACGCAGGTGCCGCCGACCTTGTCTTCCTCGACTACGGCAACCCGCGCACCGTGGCCGGCGGCGATACGCCCGGCGCGAACGCCGGCCGAGCCGGCGCCAACGACGAGAAGATCGTAGTCGAAGCGATCCACCGGCGCTCCCCTTGGCCGCGCCCTAGAACTCTATGCCCTTGGCCTTCAGCTCGGCGATGGATTGATCGTACATCTCATCGGATATCCGCTGGGACCATTTCCTCATCTCGCCGCCGGAATCCTCAAGCGCCTTGGGGCCGAACTCCTGGTATTTCTTGCCGGCAGGGGAGTTGTAGAAGGCGGTTATCGTCTGCAATTCCTCAGGAGTGAACGCCTGCGCCCAGATACGACCGGCGGCCGAGTCGAGTTCGCGGCGGCGCGGAATCAACTTCAGGGCCACCGCATTGACCGCGTCCGGGATCTCGAGACGCAGGTCGGGCCGCCGCTGGAGGAGCCGGTTCTGTATCTGCTCGGACAGCAACGGCAATACCTTGTCGAACGTATCGTCGAGGCCGGTGGCTTTTACCGCGGCAATGCCGGCGGCAACGGCAGCCGGAGTCGGATCGTCGGCCCGCGTCGCTGAGAGGCCGAGTAGCCCCCAGCCAACGAGGACTGCGGAGAGAACAAGCGTGCGTTTCAAGGACATTTGATGAAGCTCCGTCTGGATTTCCTGGCGTAATTCAAAACCAATCGACACGATCGCCGCGCGCTACAATGGCGGCAGAGGCGAGACCGATAAAGAGGCCGTGCTCGACGACCCCGGGAATACCGCGCAAAGCGGCGGCCAAAGCCTCCGGGTCGGGGATACGGCCGAAAGATGCATCGACGATGACGTGGCCGCCATCAGTCAGGAAAGGACGGACGCCGTCCATCCTCGTTTGCAGCGCCCCCGCCAAGCCAAGCCGGCTGGCGGCCTTCTCGATGGCGCGCGTGGTCGCGGCAAGCCCGAAGGTGACGAGTTCGATCGGCAGGGGAAAGGCGCCCAGCGTCTTCACCAGCTTTGCTTCGTCCACCACCACCAGCATCCGGGCAGACGCGCTGGCGACGATCTTCTCGCGCAGGAGCGCGCCGCCGCCGCCCTTGATGAGCCGGCGCTCGGAATCGATCTCGTCGGCGCCATCGACGGTAAGATCGAGCGCCGGATGCTCGTCGAGCGTGGTCAGGGAGATGCCTTCCCGCACCGCCAGCGCGGCGGTGCGCTCGGATGTGGGAACACCGAGGATCTCGAGTCCTGCCCGGACCCTCGCGCCCAGCAAGCGCACGAAATGGTCGGCCGTCCTGCCGGTGCCGAGACCGAGCTTCATGCCCGGCTCGACGACGGCGAGCGCGGCCTCGGCCGCCCGAAGGCGCAAAGCATCGTCGCCGGGAGCCTTGCTCAGCATTGACGGTCGCTTTTCGGCGGCATTGCGAGCCCGGGGTTTGAACGCCGGGCTTGTTAGCATTTACCGGTTGGCCGCGCTACAACGGCCGGCGCGCTGCAGAATCGGCACATCTTCATGGCCGGTTCGGGCGGGGGAGAAGCCTAACTCCGGGCCAGAGATGACCGATCTCATTCTTGCCATCCTCCACCACCTTCTGGTGTTCGCCCTCGTGGCCATTCTTGCCACCGAACTCGCCATCGTCCGGCCGGGCATCGGCGCCGAGCGCGTCCGCCGGCTCGCCGCCATCGACGGCGCCTATGGCGTGCTCGCCGGCCTCATCATTGTCGTCGGGTTTGCGCGCGTGTTCTATGGCGCCAAGGGCTCCGAGTTCTTTCTGACGAACCACTGGTTCTGGGCGAAGATGGTCACGTTCGTGGCTGTCGGGCTTCTGTCGGTGCCTCCGACGATCAGATTCGTCCGCTGGCGCAACCGTCTGAAGACCGAGCCGGCGTTTGCACCGGGAGATGCCGAGGTCAAAACCATTCGTCGTTTCTTGCACTTGGAAGCGTTTCTTCTGTTTCTGATTCCGATTTTTGCCGCCGTCATGGTGCGCGCTTACGCACTTTGATCGCCGTGCACTCGCCCCCGACCCTCGTCCTCGACCTTGACGGCACGCTCGTCGACAGCGCCGCCGACCTCGTCGCGACGTTGAATCTCATTCTGGCCGGCGAAGGGGTTGCTCCCCTTCCCTACGGCGAGGCGGTGAAAAAGATCGGCAACGGTGCCAAGGCGATGATCGCCGCGGGTCTCGGCGCTCGCGGCGTGTCCGTCGAAGCGCCGCGGCTCGACGTGCTCTATGCAGCCTTCATCGAACACTACGCGGCGCATATGGCCGACCAGACCCGCCCCTACTCCGGCGCGGTCGAGGCCCTGCAACAGTTCGCCGATGCGGGTTGGCGGCTTGCCATCTGCACCAACAAGCTCGAGGGCCTGTCGCGGAAACTTCTCAGCCAACTCGGGCTAGCCGATCGCTTCGCCGCGATCGCGGGCCAGGACACTTACGGCGTCCGCAAGCCGGACCCCCGCCATCTCACCGAAACCATCCGCGCCGCCGGCGGCCTGCCTGAGCGCTCGGTAATGGTGGGCGATACCAGCATCGACATCGACGCGGCCCGGGCCGGGGGCGTGCGGTCTGTCGCGGTATCGTTCGGCTACAGCCCGGTGCCCGTGACGAGCCTCGGCGCGGATCATGTGATCGACCATTTCGACCAGTTGTTCGTGACGGTCGGCAGCCTCTAGTATTCCCGGTGCAGGTGGCGCACCGCCGTCGGCACATTCGAGAAGGAGAAGCGCATGCGTGCCCTCGTGCTTTTTGCCCTGCTCCTCCCGGTCGCTTTCGCGGCGCAAGCCGAAACGCGGATCGACCGCATCGATATCGTCGACAAGGGTATTTATACGATCGAGACCGGCCAGCAGACGCAAGATACCGGTACGCCGACCGGCGAAATCACGGCGGTTGAAACGGCTAGGAACGTCGAGGCGACCACCAGCATCGCTGCCCGGGTCGGGCTGGAGTTCGGCTTGCGCTACCTCATCGTCGGCGCGCCGGCCGGGGACGAAATCTCCCTCGACTTCGTCATCCTGTACCCGGAGCCTGGATTGCGCGACCCGCAAGAGGAAGTTCCGGTGAAGCAGAGCCGCTATTCGCGCCAGAAGAAGATCGGCGACACCCTCTACCTCGGCTACGGTTTCGATAACGACTGGGAGATCGTGCCAGGCACCTGGACCTTCCAGATCTGGGACAAGGACAGGAAGCTCGCCGAGCAAAGCTTCACGGTCGGCCGATGATGACGGCTGGCTGATGCGGCTGCTGGTAGTCGCCGACCTTCATTACGCCCTGCAGCAATATGACTGGGTGATGGAGGTCGCCGCCGAGTTCGACGTGGTGATCATCGCCGGCGACCATCTTGACCTCACATCGCTGGTCGACCTTCGCGCGCAGGCCGTTGTCGTGCAGAAATATCTGGGCCGCCTCAAGGACCGGACGCGGCTGATCGTCTGCTCGGGCAACCATGACCTCGACTCCCGCAACGAGGCCGGCGAGAAAGTCTCGAAATGGATCCTGCGCCCGCGCGACGACGGCACGCCCACCGACGGCGACTCCTTTGTTCTCGACGACACGCTCTTCACCGTCTGCCCGTGGTGGGACGGGCCGATCGTGCGCGAGTCGATCGCCCGCCAGATCGCCGCCGACGCGCCGAGGCGTCTCAAACGCTGGGTCTGGGTTCACCATGCGCCGCCCGACCATTCGCCAATCAGCTGGGGTGGCAGCCGGTTCTTCGGCGACGTCGAACTGGAAGGCTGGATCGGCGAACACCGGCCGGACATTGTGTTCTCCGGCCACGTCCATCAGGCGCCGTTCGTCAAGGAAGGCTCGTGGGTGGACCGGGTTGGCCCGACCTGGGTGTTCAATGCCGGGCATCAGTTCGGCGCTCCCCCCGCCCATCTGATCGTCGATACGAGGGAGGCGACCGCGCTCTGGTTTTCCGCGGCGGGAAATCAGTACGTGAAGCTCGACGAGCCGCTGCAGCGGCCCGTGGCGAAGCTTCACGCGCTGCCGGACTGGCTCACATCCGCGGATCGGGTTGCCGGTCCGATCCCGGGCTGAATTCCTCGGCCGGATGGTGGATGAGGCTTTCGAGGACCTCGCCGACCATTTCCAGGTGGTTCTGATGGTCGGCAAACTGCCGCTTCAGGTCGACCAGATAGGTGGTGGCGCCGTTGAGGCGCTGGGCGAGGAGCTTGGCAATCAGAAATGCGATCTCGGGATGGGCGCTGAGGAAGCTGCGGGCTTCCTCGAAGACATAAGCATGGCCGGCGGAGGCGGCCTGGACCGTCGCCGTGTGCGGCACGTCGAGAAGGATCGACATCTCCCCAAACACCGAGCCCGGCTCGGAAACAGTGACCACCTTGGTCTTGCCGCGGAGCACGTCGACGGTGCCATCGCTCAGCACGTAGAGCCGGCCTGACGTCACGCCCTCCAGCAACAGTACCTCGCCGGCGGCGAAGGGATGCCTTGGCAGGCCGGCGCAATGGGAAAGAATTGCTCGCACTTTCAGTGCCCTCGGTGTTCCGTCGCACCATACAAGCACCAAATTTGCTGCATTGCACTAGGAACCGCAACCCAAGGGCAACCCGGTTTGTCCTCGCGTTGGCCGGCATGGCATAGTCGACCCATGCAAGCGGACAAACGATCGAACAGCATGCAGACGCGCCGTTCCGTGCTCACCATGCTCGCCATGGCGCCTCTCTTCCCGGCCACCGCGCGGGGAGCGCAAGCCGTCGGCGAGCCGATGAACCTCCTGCCGCCCGGCTACATCGCCATCATCGACGAGCCTGGCCGGGTCGCCATTCCCGGCGAAGAGCAGCTCGCCAAACACCTCCAGCGGACGCCGGTGTTCCTGCGCACGACCTATCCGGTAGGCAGCGTGATCGTCGATACGTCCGAGCGGTACCTTTACCTGACCACCGCGCCGCAGAAAGCGCTCCGCTACGGCGTCGGGGTCGGCAAGGACGGTTTCCAGTGGGACGGGTTGCTCAAAGTGTCGCGGAAGGCGGAGTGGCCCTCCTGGCGCCCGCCGGAGGACATGCTGAAGCGCAATCCGAAGCTGCCGAAATTCATGGAGGGCGGCCCGGGCAACCCGCTCGGCGCGCGCGCCCTCTACCTTGGCAACACGATCTATCGCGTTCACGGCACCAACCAGCCCAACTCGATCGGTCACGCCATGTCGTCGGGCTGCTTCCGCATGCTCAACGAGCACGTCGTCGACCTTTACGGCCGCGTGCCAGTCGGGACATGGGTGGTGGTGCGGTAACGCCACGCGGGCAACGCAGGGTGCCGCGCCAAGAACCATCGCAGCGGAGGCGGTGCAGCCCGGCTCGCTATTTGGCGGCCGGCTTGGCGACGATCTCGTGGATCGCGGTGATCGCGTCCGAAAGCTTATTCTCGGCATCGGGCGGATGGCTGTTGGTCTGGACAGTGATCGTCAGATCCTCGTCTGCGAACCAGGCGTAAAGCGTCCGGTAGCCCAGGGTTTCGCCCTGATAGAACCACACCGGACCGAGAGGCCCGAAGAGAGCCTTGCCAAGGCCGAGTGCATATCCGCGCGAGTCGTCGGCGGTGAGTTCGGCGATTGGGTCTCCGGTCTTCTGCGAGACCAGGCTCATCCACTCCTGCTGCTGCTTCGGCGGTACGACCTTTCCGCCAAAAATCGCCCGCACCCAGCGATCGGTGTCGCGGGCATTGGATATCGCACCGCCGGCGGATTGCGCCCATGACAGGCTCATCTCTCGCATGTCGCGCCCGACA
>JBDTLN010000063.1:0-8259 GCA_039934795.1 Bauldia sp.
GCCGTCGTGGCGCCGACGGCGGTGGCCGTCACGAGACAGAAAAGAAGCAGTGCGATGGGTCGCATGGAGCGGCGACGCCTCCGGCAACAAAACGCCGGGGGCGGCCATCCTCTGATGGTGCCCCCGGCGATCGAAAATTCCCTGCCCTTTGCCGCCTCGAACCGGGGCTGCGCAGCCCCAGTATCCAAGGGTCGAACGCGACGGAGCCTACGCTGCATTCCTGACGCTACGAGCCCAAACGAGCGTTGGCCTCAACGTGTCCACTGCAGGCCAGCGTGTCCGCCCACCACCGTGTCGGATGTTCCGTACTCGAAGCCGACGCCGAAGCCGGCCGAAATGGCCACCCGGTCGCCCTTGCCGAACACGTCCTGTCCGATCACGCCCATGGCCGACACGCTCAGTGCATTGGCCCCCTCGAAGTTGCCCCAGTTAGCGGCAATGCCGAACTTCTCGTTGCCCACCAGGTCGGGGTTTTGCATCGACAGCGCCAGCGCGATACCGGAGGTGTTGCCGTCGACCTGCTTGAAGAACGCGCCGCCGTCGGTCGCGAGATTGCCTGCCGCGTCCGAAGTTACCAATTCCAGCGGGCCCGATTGCTGCATGCGGCTGAGGTTCGAGGTAATGCCCGGCACTGTGAGGGTGTGGTTTTCGGTGCCGAGAACGATCTGGTCGCGCCCGGTGGCCACTGCGCCGTTGCCATAGTGATCCGTGCCGATGGCGACGCCGCCGTTAGCTTCCGCCCTCGTGTCAGCACCGATGGCGATAGAGTTGCTGGCGACGATGCCGTTGCCGGCGCCGGTTCCGATCGCGATGTTGTTAGACCCAACGACACCGTTACCGGCGAGCGTTCCCTGGGCGATGTTGTTGAAGCCGAGGATGCCGTTGCCGGCACCCGTGCCACTTGCCTGGTTGTTGCTGCCGAGGACGGCGTTGCCGCAAGCGGTGCCGCTAGCCTGGTTGTTGTTGCCGCCAACGAGGTTGCCGCAACCGGTGCCGCTGGCCTGGTTGTTATTGCCACCAACGAGGTTGCCCGAGGCAGTCCCGCTGGCCTGGTTATTGTTGCCGCCAACGAGGTTGCCCGATGCGGTACCGCTGGCCTGGTTGTTGTCGCCGCCAACGAGGTTGCCCGAGGCGGTACCGCTGGCCTGGTTGTTGTTGCCGCCAACGAGGTTGCCCGACAGGAAGCCCGAGGCCTGGTTGAAGTCGCCCTCGACGAGGTTGCCGACCACGGTACCGTTCGCCCCGTTGCCATCGCCGGTCACCCCGTTGCCCGCGACCGCACCAATGGCGGTGTTACCGTCGCCGTCGACATCGTTCCCGGAGAGATCACCGAGCACGCTGTTGCCGGTAGCGCCATTGGCATAGTCGTTTCCGGATCCGTTGCCGATCACGGTGTTGGCGACCACCAGGTTACCGGCATCATTGCCCGAGCCGTTGCCGATGACTGTGTTGCTGACAAATCCGAGGCCGTTGTCATTGCCGGAGTCGTTGCCGACGATGTGATTCCCGATGGCGCCAGCGCCGTTGCCGGTGCCCGAACCGTTGCCTGCAACCGTGTTGTCCTGGAAAACGGCACCATTGTCGTTGCCGGAATCATTGCCGGTAATGTGATTTCCGCTCGCACCAGTCCCCTGAACCGGGAAGCCCAGGACGTTCACTGATGCGTTGTTGTTGCCGGAGTTGTTGCCGTTGACGGTGTTGTCTTCGAAGAAACCGCCGTTGAACGACCCCGACCCATTGCCGGTTATGGCGTTGTTCGAGAAGCCGCCCTTGTTGTTATTTCCAGAACCATTGCCAGTAATCGAATTATTCGAGGCTCCCACAACAGTAACCGTGGTCGGGAACAAGGAAACCTTTAACGTCGGCGCATTGTTATTTCCGGAGTTGTTTCCGTTAATTACGTTGTTGTTGAAACCGGATGCGGATTGCCCCAATGCGGACGCGGTGTTGTTATTTCCCGAACCGTTGCCGTTCACGGTGTTGTTATTGACACCCACAACCCCGGCCCCAAGGGCACTTACAGCGCCGTTTGTGCTGACGTTGCCGTTCAGCGAGCCGTTGCCCTGGACATTATTGTTCTGACAGCAACCGTCGGACCATCGTTCTGGCCGGACAAGGTCACCCCGTCGTCATCGATATTGCTGGTGGGGGTCGGACAAGCCGCAGCCCATGCGCCGTTGGGCGCCGATATGACCAATAGAGCAATCGCAGCGACTGCCCCGATGACAAGGTTCCGGCCCGCAATCGCGATACGCGCGGTCGCAGCTCCGGCCTGCTTTGTTACAATACCCACGCAACTCTCCCAAACTCACGCCACGCGCATTTTTACGCAATCTTAACGTTGACTGTGACCATAACCCGGGACCTACGCAAGGCCGCGGGCAGGAGCGATGGAATCCTAACCGGCGGAAAAAATTCGAATAGACTCAGCGGGTTAGCACGCAGACGGAAATTGCCACCGTCTACCGCGGCAAATTTGAATCACTTTTGTGCTTTTTCGGCCACATCAGGTTTTTAGCGATTTGAGTCCGGCGGAAATCACACGGTGACGTGAGAGAAGGCGCAGGGATTCCGCGGGATTCGCTGGTCGATTGCGGGTCTGGGGGCGCGGCTAGGCCGCCGCGGCGCGGCCGTTGCGGAGGGCGCGGCCCGTGCGGTCGGGGATGACGATCTCGAAGATGGCGCCGGGGCCGGCCTGGTCCAAGAGCGCGATCGAGCCGCCGTGGGCGCGGACGAGCTCCGCGGCGATGGCAAGGCCGAGGCCGGTGCCGCCCGGCCGCGCGGCGCCCTGGAAGGCCTGAAAGAGATGGGCGCGGGCCTTCTCCGGAACGCCCGGCCCGGTATCGGCGACGCGAATCGTGACGGCGCCGCTCTCGCGGCGCGCGCCAACCGTCAAGCGGCGGATGAGCGCGGCGTCGTGGTCGCCGTCGAGGGCCTGCATGGCATTGCGGCAAAGATTGACGAGGACGCGGAAAAGCTGGTCGGGATCGGCGTCGATCTCGAGGCCGACGGGAACGGCGTTCTCGAAGGCGATGAGGTTGTGGCCGGCAAGGCCGAGCAGGTCGCCGACATCCTCGACAAGGCGGTCGAGGGCGACGAGGCGGCGGGCGGGCGCCGACTCGCGCGCCCGGCCGTAGGCGAGCGTCGTCTGGCAGAAGGCGATGGCGCGGTCGAGGGTGGCGATGAGTTTTGGGGCGAAGCGCTGGACGGTCGGGTCGGGCGAGCCGCCGAGCCGGTCCGACAGAAGCTGCGCCGAGGCCAGCATATTGCGCAGGTCGTGGTTGATTTTGGAGACGGCGAGGCCGAGGTCGGCGAGGTGGCGCTGCTCGGCGAGCGTCGCCTGGAGGTCGCGCTGCATGGCGGCAAGATGCACCTCGGCGACGCCGATCTCGTCGCCGCGCCCGCTCGGCTCGATGACGCGGGCGGCATCGTCCGGCGCCGCGGAGAAGGCGACCATGTTCTGCGACATGCGCCGCATCGGCTGGATGAGAAGACGGTTGAGGGTGATGTAGAGGAGGATCGCGGTGATGATCGAGATGAAGGCGGCGAGCCAGAGGATGTTGACCGAGTATTCGAGCATGGCGCGCTTGAGGGCGCGGTCGCCCATCACCACCTCGATGACCGAGCCGGCAAGCGTGTTGCCGATAACGCGCATGGTGCGCTCGTCGGTCGAGGCCATGGTGTCGAAGGCGTCGGCGATATCGTGGACGGGGTCCATGGTGCGGAGGTCGGCGATCTGGTCGACATCCGGCGGCATCTCGACGGCGGCGATGAGGCGGCTGACATCGCCGGTGCGGATGGCGATGGCCTTGGCGCCAACCGCACTCAACAGTTCGTCCTGGATGTCGCGCGGCACGTCGGAATTGTCGGAGGCGGCAAGGACCAGGCTCGCCGCATCGGCCATGGTGACGCGATCATGCAGCCAGGTGCGGCGGAAGCTCGCCACCGACGGCACGTAGATCAGCACCTCGCTCACCATGACGAAGAGCACGGTGAGGAGGAGGAGCTTCCACGACAAGCCAAGGCCGGAGCGGCGCAGTGCCCGCCCCGTCGGAGTGGCCGGGTCGCTGCCTGCCGCGCTGTTCGGTCGGTCCTCTGCCACGTTCAGCCGAGTCTTCTCAAGATGTCGATGATGCGGCGGCGCCAGCCCGGCGTCAAACCGGGGCCGTTGAAGGTCTCGGCGATGCGGCGGGCGCTTTCGGCACGCGTCGGGTAGGGCGGCACGAAGCCGAGCATGTCGCCGATGGAAAGGTCGCGGGAAACGGCAAGCGACCAGAGCGCGATCTGTTCGCCGGCGTCGTGGCCGGCGATGCCGACGCCGAGGATCTTGCCGCGCTTGCCGGCGACCACTTTGACCATGCCGGCGGGCGTGCGCTCGGCCTGGGCGCGGTCGTTCTCACCATAGGGGAAGCGGAGGATGCGTACGGCGCCGTGGCGGCGCCGGGCATCGGCCTCCGTCAGACCGACTTTGGCCAGCGCCGGGTCGGTGAAGGTGACGACCGGGACGGCGCTGTTGAACTCGCGGATCGGCAGGCGGAAGAGGATGCTGCGCACCACCCGGTCGGCCTGGTAGTCGGCGCGGTCGGCCAGCGCCGGCTCGTCGACGACGTCGCCGATGGCGTAGATGCGGCGGTTGGTGGTGCGGAGCTGGCGGTCGACCGTCACTCCTTCGGCGTCGTAAGCGACCTTCGCCACGTCAAGGCCGAGGCCGTCGATGTTCGGCGCGCGGCCGGCGGCGACGAGCAGATGCGTCCCGTCGACCGGCACATCGTCGACGGCGAGCGTGACCCGGATGCCGCCGCGGCGACGGCCCATGCCGGTGATCTTCACATCGTCGCGGACGCGGATGCCCTCGGCGCGGAGACGCTCCAGCACGACGGCGGCGAGCTCGGGATCCTCGCCGGCAAGCGCCGGGCCCTCGTCGAGAACTGTTACGTCGACGCCGAGGCGTCCGTAGGCCTGCGCCAGTTCGAGGCCACGCGCATTGGCGCCAACGACGATGAGGTGGCCCGGCTTCTTGGTGACGTCGAAGGCGGTGTCGAGGGTGATGTACTCGATGTTGGCGAGGCCGGGGAGGCTCGGCACGGCCGGCACGCCGCCGGTGGCCAAGACGAAGCGCCGGGCGCGGACGGCGATGTGGCCAGCAATCAGCGTGCGGCGGTCGGCGAAATGGGCGGCGTCGTGGACGACGCGCACGCCGAGCGCAGCGAGGCGCTCGGCCGAGACGTTCGGCGCGACCGCGTCGATGGCGGCGCGGATATGGTCGCCGACCTTGCCGAAATTGACCTGGAGCGGCGCCCCGGTGACGCCAAGGGCCGGACCGCGGCGGAGGAACTCATAATGGCTGGCGGCGACCGCAAGGGCCGCTGCCGGCACGCCGCCATAGGCGAGGTTGGCGCCACCCATGGCGCCCTTCTCGATCAGCACCACCGGCACGCCCCAGGCCGCGGCCCGCGTCGCCACCGCGATGCCGCCCGGTCCCCCGCCGACCACGCAAATGTCGGGGGTCAATACTTCCGTCATTCAGCCGCCCGTCCTTGAATTCCGCCGCATCCCGAACCCGCCGGGAACGATGATAGCCGGTGAAGGCGGCGCGTGTCGCGGCGGAGTTCGCAGGGGAAGCGCGGCGCCCCTACTTCCTCAATTCCTCCGGCACCGGCACGTCGAAGCCGTTGAGGGTGACGGAGACGAGGCAGTAGAAGCCGACGAGGTAGATCAGTTCGGCGGCGCCGTGCGGACCGAAGGCTTCAGAGGCTTGGCGAAAGTTCACCTCCGGCAGCCCGCCGCTACCGACAAGGGCGGCGGCGACATCGTAAGCGATGGCTTCCTCGCGGGTGAGGTCAGACGGCCGCTGGCCGGCGACGATTGTGGCGATCTTGTCGTCGGGGAGGCCAACGCGCTCGCCGAGGACGACATGGGCGTAGATCTCGTAGGCGGCCCGGAATCGGGCGCCGACGACGAGGATCGCCACTTCCCGGATCGGGCGCGGCAGGGTCGGGTTGGCGGCGATGGCCTTGGTCAGGTCCCAGATCGGACCGCCGAAACGCGGCTCTTGCAGCCACGGGTTGAACGGCCCGATGACGGCGCCGTCGGGGTCGACCGCCTTGATACCCTTGAAATTCGCGGCGATGCCGGCGCGCATGTCGTCGTAGAGGGCACGCTGGTCTGGGTTAAGATTCTCCGGGGCGATGAGGGGCAGGCGCAAGGGGAAACTCCTTCGAGCGGGATGGAACAGGCGGGCGTATGAGAATGCCAGTCAATGTCAAGCGGGTCACCGGCCCGCGTTGACTTGATTCGGGGGGTTCCTTATAAGCCCGGCCCTGTCCCACCGGCGCTTTCGAGAGCGACGGCGGGCAAGTTTTCGGCGCCCGGAGCGTCGGCGGCCCCGGGCCCGAGAATTCCGCGGAGAGACTGATGAAACGGACGTATCAACCGAGCAAGCTCGTGCGCAAGCGCCGGCACGGCTTCCGCGCCCGCATGGCGACGACGGGCGGGCGCAAGGTCATCAACGCCCGCCGGGCGCGCGGCCGCAAGAAGCTGAGCGCCTGAACGAGCTGCTCGCCAGCCCGGCGCCAGGCCGGGGGGGACCGGTGCTGCGCCTCACCCGGCGCGCCGAATTCCAGGCCGTGGCGCGCGGGAAACGCGTCTCCCGACCGGGTTTCGTGCTACAGGCATTGCCGGCCAGCGAGGCAGGCCCGGCGCGTTTCGGCTTCACCGTGACCAAAAAGATCGGCAACGCCGTGGTCCGCAATCGCATCCGCCGCCGGCTGCGAGAGGCAGTGCGGCTGGCCGGGCAGAATGAGGCGGCGGCCGGGACCGACTATGTGCTGGTCGGGCGGCGCGCTGCTTTGACACTGGAATTCGACCGGCTCGTCGCCGATCTATTGAGCAGTCTTGCGGCCCTCTCCGGGCGCGGCGAGGAAAAGAGACCGGAACGAGAAGCCCGTCGATGACCGACAGCCGCAATTTCATTATCGCCATCGTCCTTTCGATCGTCGTCCTGTTCGGCTGGCAATATTTCTTCGCCACGCCGCAGATCGAGCGGGCCAAGCAGGAGCAGCAGCGCACCGAGCAGCTCCAGAAGCAGCAGAGCGGGCAGGACCAGCCTTCCGCTACCGGCGCCGCTCCGGGAACGGCAGCACCGGGAAGCCCGGCGGTCGATGCCGGCGCGTCAGGCGCCGCCAGCCGCGACGCCGCCCTCGCCCAGTCGCCCCGCGTGGCGATCGAAACGCCGCGCCTCTCAGGCTCGATCAACCTTCACGGCGCCCGGCTCGACGACCTTCGCCTCAACGACTTCCACGAGACGGTCAGCAACGCCAGCCCAACCATCGTGCTTCTGTCGCCGGCGGGGACACCGATAATGCCGGGAGATCCGAAGACCGGCGTCGAGAGCCAGGGACCCTATTTCGCCGAGTTCGGACTGCTCGGCGAGGCCGGCGGTCCGCCGGCGCCGGGACCGGAAACGATCTGGACCGCGCCCGCCGGGGCCAAGTTGACGACCGCGACGCCGGTGACGCTGACCTTCGATGACGGGGCCGGACTGACCTTCCGGCGGACCATCGCCGTCGACGACAAATACATGTTCACCGTAACCGACGCGATCGAGAACAAGACCGGCAGCGCGGTGAAGCTGACGCCCTATGGGCGCGTCGCGCGCCTCGGCGAGGTCCACACCGCCGGCTACTACATTCTGCATGAGGGCCTGATCGGGGTTTTCGGCGACCAGGGCCTCGAGCAGTACACGTACAAGAACCTCATCAAGACGCCCGAGTTCAAGGCCAATCCGGCGCAGTCCGGTTGGCTCGGCATCACTGGAAAATACTGGGCCGCGGCGCTGGTTCCGGAGAAGGGCCGCACCTTCACGGGACGGTACACCCTTTCGCAACAGCAGAATGGCGCGGGACCGACGACGCCGCTCTACCAGGCCGACTTCCAGAGCGAGGCGCTGAGCGTTCCGGCCGGCGGCACGGCCGAGGCCAGGAACATGATGTTCGCCGGGGCCAAGCAGGTGGCCGTCGTCAATGGCTACCGGAACGATCTCGGCATCGAGCGTTTCGACCTTCTCATCGACTGGGGCTGGTTCTATTTCATCACCAAGCCGATGTTCTTCGTCATCGACTGGTTCTATCACCTGCTCGGCAATTTCGGCCTCGCCATCCTCGCCGTCACGGTGTGCGTCAAGCTGGTCTTCTTCCCGCTCGCCAACAAATCCTACAAGTCGATGAGCGGCATGAAGAAGGTGCAGCCGCAGATGCAGGA
>JBDTLN010000064.1:0-8254 GCA_039934795.1 Bauldia sp.
CGAGAAGCTCGCCGAAGCCATCGACGCCTTCGCCGCCCACGCCGAGGCCGGCCGTTTCAAGCTCGACCGTTCGCTGTAGTCTTTCGAGGCCTGCCCACCGGCCCCAACCCTTCCCTAAAGGGAGGGTCAATACTGCGAAGCAGTGTTGGGGAGGGGGCTGGACCCTCCCAACGTCACGAACCTCGATAAATCCGCAATTTCGGCAATGTTGTAACCTTGATCGCGCCACCCCGATCGCCGATGTCAGGGCGATGAGCGCGCATCACGGCCACAGCCACGACCTTGTCTTCGACGGCGTCTCCGGCGACTACCGCCGACGCCTCATCGCCGTCATTGCCATCAACGCGGCAATGTTCGTGGTCGAGATGGCCGCCGGCCAGTTCGCCGGCTCGCAGGCGCTGAAAGCCGACGCCCTCGATTTCCTCGCCGACACCCTGACCTACGGCGCCAGCCTCTTCGTCATTGGCATGGCGCTTCGCACCCGCTCGACGGTGGCGCTGGCCAAGGGCGCAAGCCTCCTCGTCATGGGCCTGTGGGTGCTCGGCTCCACCGTCTGGCGGGTCTTCGTCACAGGGATCCCCGAAGCCGGGGTGATGGGCGTCGTCGGCTTCCTGGCGCTCGCCGCTAACGTCGCCAGCGTCCTCATCCTCATGCGCTACAAGGATGGCGACGCCAATGTCCGCTCCGTCTGGCTCTGCTCGCGGAACGACGCCATCGGCAACGTCGCGGTCATGGTCGCCGCCCTTGGCGTCTGGGGCACCGCCACCGCCTGGCCGGACCTCGTCGTCGCCGGCATCATGGCGGTGCTGTTCCTCTCGTCGTCGTTGCAAATCCTCCGCCGTGCCTGGACCGAGTACCGGACCGGCACGGAACCGAAGTCCCTGACCGAGTCCTGCTGCAGCGTCGCGCACACGGCGGACGAAGACGGGCCCGCCCACAAGCACTAGCCGGCGTTCGACAATCGCGTCAGGCGCCTCCTATAGTCGCGCGAACAAGAACGCCGCGAGGGGAGGGCGCCATGAACGGGTTTCCGGATTTCAGCCTCACGGGACAGGTGGCCCTTGTCACCGGCGCCGCCCGTGGCCTCGGCAACGCGATATCGCTGGCGCTGGCCCATGCCGGCGCCGACATCGCCCTTGGCCTTCGCGACGCGACGACGGGCAAGGAGCTGATTGCCGCCATCGAGGCGATGGGCCGGAAGGCCCTGCCGCTTCAGATGGACATGACGAAGCTCGACCAGATCGAAAGCGCTGTCGCAGAAACGGTCGCCCGGTTCGGCCGCCTCGACATTCTCGTCAACAATGCCGGCATCGCCCCGGAGAATCTCGCCGAGAACTACACCGAAGCCGATTTCGACCAGACCATCGCCATCAATCTGAAGGGCACCTTTTTCGCCAGCCAGGCGGCCGGCCGCACCATGATCCGCCAGCGCCACGGCCGCATTATCAACATTTCGTCGCAGGCCGGCTTCATCGCGCTCCCCGGCGAGTCGGTCTACTGCATGACCAAGGCCGGCATCTCACACCTCACCAAGTGCCTCGCCGTCGAGTGGGGCAAGCACAACATCACCGTCAACGCCGTCGCCCCGACCTTCATCGAGACGCCGGGCACGGAGGAAGTTCTCGCCAGGCCCGATTTCCACGCCGATGTGATTGAGCGAGTCGCGGCGCTCCACCGCGTCGGCAAGCCGATGGAGGTGGCCGGCGCCGTCGTCTTCCTCGCCTCCTCCGCCGCCTCGCTCATCACCGGCGACACCATCATGATCGACGGCGGCTGGACGGCGCGCTGACGCCGCGCATCAACGCGCATGACAAGCTCCTGGAAGAAAGGCTTCGAGATCGAGCTGATGGCGCCTCCTGGCCGTTCGCGCGAGGATCTGGCGCGTATCGTTGCCGGGAAGAAGAAGGGCAGCGTCCAGCGCTTCTTTCACCCGCAGGCCGAGCCGAGCAAGGTGCCGGGTACGCCGGCCTTCGAGAATCTCACCGTCGGCTTCCGTGTGCTCGACCAGCAAGGCGCGGCCATCGCCTCCTTTGTCGACGACCTCACCCTCAAGCGCGATCTCGACAAGAATGCCGCGTCGCGCCTCGGCTGGCATCGCATCGTCAGCGACGATGCCCGGCAGCTGCAGCTCGTCGCACGGCATTGCGACCCGTATGCGCCGATCGATCGTGTCCTCGAGCCGATGGCGGCCCTCTACGGCACGCCGCTCGACAGGCATCTGTCGGGCATGTGCAAGGTGGTGGATGAACGCGGCGCGTCCGTCTGCATCGTCGCGGTCCAGCCAGGCGAGCGCGAGCGGGGATGCGAGATCGTCACGGCGCCGCTCACCGACGACGCCGGGCCGGTGCTCGCTTTCCTGCTGGGCGAAGCCGAGGCGGCGGGCTTTTCAATTCCTGCTGAAGCCGCGCTGCATATCCATTTCGACGGCGCACGCCTCAAGAACGCCGGGGTGATCTCCAACCTCGTTCGCGTTCTGGCGCGCCACGGCCCGGCCCTGAAAAAGCTTGTCCGGACCAATCCCAATTGCGTTCGCCTCGGTCACTGGCCGAAGCCGCTGGTCAAGCTCGCCGGCGATCCGGATTTCATGGACCTTGAGTGGTCGCGCGCCCTGTTGCCGCTGAAGGAATGCAAGCTCACCAAATTCTGCGACTTCAACCTCCTCAACCTCATCAACGAGAACCCAAGGAAGCCGACCTTCGAGGTCCGCATTCTGCCGGTATCCCTGGAGGCAGATCGCATTCTGCAAATGGCCGCCTTGTTCGAGGCGATTCTCTTGTGGGCTGTCGAGACGAACCCGCGGACGGCCACGATTCCCGATTCGCTCCAGGCCCTTCTCGTGCGCCTCGCCCCGGACTCGCCGACCTGCGCCTTTTGGCTCGATCAGGCGCGCCAAGCCAGAATTCCGTGAAACAACAACGCGTTCACAATTGCGGAGCTTGATTTGTAGCTGTACGGTCCCGGCGAAGGGGCAAATCTCAAGGGGACATCATGAAATCGTCGATCATTGGCCGGGGCGCGGCCTCCGCGCTCGGCCGGACACTATTGCTGTGCACGTCGCTGACCATTCCGGCTCTCGTCGGGGCACTTCCGGCGCAGGCCAGCGAGCAGGACGCTCAGGCGTTCTTCAGGAAGGGCTACAACTTTTGCGACGCCAAGCTCCTCGCCAATTACTGGGGCGTCGGCACCTATGAAGCCAAGGAAGCCGGCGGCGAGAAGATCAGGAACCACAACGAACCGATCCTCAGGGGCATCATGAAGACCGCACGCACGCAAAGTCGCTGCGATTTTGGCGATACTGGGGTCAGCTATCAGGATGCCGAGGCCCTCGCGGGATATTGGGGCCTGCAGGTCGCCCAGTCGAAGAACAAGATTGCCAAGCTGTACACACGCGGCAACGCCCGGCAGGTCCGCCAGGCTCTGAAACAGGGCGGCGGCGGCGGCGAGTAATCGACATCCCGTAGAGGAGGGGACACGAACTTCGGCGTCTCCTCCTCCTTCAACTGCAAGACGGCGACCTGGGCCGGCGCGGCGCGCAACTGCATCAACTCGACCGGCCTGATCTTGCGGAATCGGCGTCACCTCTCTATGGCCTCGCCATGACAGAGCCCGCCGCTTCCGCCTCCGCCGCCGTCCTCATCATCGACTTCGGCAGCCAGGTCACCCAGCTCATCGCCCGCCGGGTGCGCGAGGCCGGTGTCTATTGCGAGATTGTGCCGTTCAACCAGGCTGAGGAAGGCATGGCCCGGCTGCAGCCGAAGGCCATCATTCTTTCCGGCGGTCCGGCGTCGGTCCTCGACAAGGACGCCCCCCTGCCGCCGATGTCGGTCTATGAGGCCGGCGTTCCCGTCCTCGGCATCTGCTACGGCGAACAGGTCATCGCCCACCAGCTCGGCGGCCGGGTTGAAGGCGAGCACCATCGCGAGTTCGGCCGCGCCTTCGTCACGATAAAAGAGCGCTCGGCGCTGTTCGACGGCGTCTGGCAGCCCGGCGAGCGCCACCAGGTCTGGATGAGCCACGGCGACCGCGTCACGGCCCTGCCGGAGGGCTTCGCGGTCGTCGGCGTCTCGGAAAACGCGCCCTTCGCCATGATCGCCAACGAGCAGCGGCGCATCTACGCCACCCAGTTCCACCTCGAGGTCGTCCACACCCCGGACGGCGCCAGGCTCCTCGCCAACTTCGTCCACAAGGTTGCCGGCCTTGGCGGTGATTGGACCATGGCGGCCTTCCGCCAGCAGGCCGTCGCCCGCATCCGCCAGCAGGTAGGGCAGGGCCGCGTGATCTGCGGCCTCTCGGGCGGAGTCGATTCCGCCGTCGCCGCCGTCCTCATTCACGAGGCGGTCGGCGACCAGCTCACCTGCATCTTCGTCGACCACGGGCTCATGCGGCAGAACGAGGCCCGCGACGTGGTCGAGCTGTTCCGCGGCCACTACAACATCCCGCTCGTTAACGTCGACGCCAGCGAAGTCTTCCTCACCGCGCTCGACGGCGTTGCCGACCCGGAGCAGAAGCGGAAGATCATCGGCAAGCTCTTCATCGACGTCTTCGAGGACGAGGCGCGGAAGATCGGCGGCGCCGCGTTCCTGGCGCAGGGCACGCTCTACCCCGACGTGATCGAGAGCGTCTCCGCCCTCGGCGGCCCGTCGGTCACCATCAAGTCGCACCACAATGTCGGCGGCCTGCCGGCGCGCATGAACATGAAGCTGGTGGAGCCGCTTCGCGAACTGTTCAAGGACGAGGTGAGGGTGCTCGGCCGCGAACTCGGCCTGCCCGAGGCCTTCGTCGGCCGCCACCCGTTCCCCGGCCCGGGCCTTGCCATCCGCTGCCCCGGCGGCGTCACCCGCGACAAGCTGGAAATCCTTCGCCAGGCCGACGCCGTCTATCTCGACGAGATCCGCAAGGCCGGCCTCTACGACGCCATCTGGCAGGCCTTCGCCGTGCTCCTGCCGGTGCAGACGGTCGGCGTCATGGGCGACGGCCGCACTTACGACTTCGTCCTGGCGCTGCGCGCCGTCACCTCGACCGACGGCATGACCGCCGACTTCTACCGCTACGACATGGACTTCCTCGCCCGCGCCGCCACCCGCATCATCAACGAGGTCAAGGGCATCAATCGCGTCGTCTACGACGTAACCAGCAAGCCGCCCGGTACGATCGAATGGGAGTGATTGCTATGGCGTGGCCGTGGCCGAGGGCACTCTTGCCCCCGTCGTGCCGCGAAGTTCCGTAGCCGACGCGGCGATAAGCTCGGTCAAAAAATCTATTACGCAGCGCACGCGCGCGGTCCGTGCGACGTCGCGCTGGAAGACCAGCCACACCTCCCGGGAACCGACCAACTCCGACGCGACCCGGCGAAGCGTCGGTTCCGCCTCGGCGAGGAAACACGGCAGGACCGCCAGCCCCATTCCGGCGACGGCGGCGTTGAGGGCCGACATGATGCTGTTGCCGCGCATCACCACATGTGCGCCCGCAGCGTGGTCGTTGATCCATAGTGCACCGGGCGTATTGGCCATCGTGCTGTCGAAGGCGATGACGTCGTGCCCCGACAGGTCGGTTGCGGGGGCGGGTGCGCCGCGGCGGGCGAGGTAGGTCTCGGACGCGAACAGCGCCCAACCGGTTTCGCCGATGCACTTGCAGATCAGGTCAGGCTGCGTCGTTGCCGAGAACCGCAGGGCGACATCCGCCTCGCCGCGAGAAAGATCGAGCGAGCGGTTGCCACTCAGTACTTCGACGATCAACCCCGGATACCGGGTATGCAGCCCGCCGAGGTGTCTGACGAGAAATCCGCTGAAGGCTTCGGACGTCGCCAGCCGAACCGTGCCTTCGGCGCGGTCGTCGGTTCCGGCCACGCGCCGCTCGATCGCCGTCAACGCGCGCTCCGCGTCCTCCGCAAGCGGCAGGATTTCCGTCCCCGAGTCGGTCAGAAGGAATCCGTCGGGCGTTCGGGTGAACAGCCTGACTTCGAGGCCCGATTCGAGCGCCTCGATCCGCCTCCCGACCGTGGAGTGCCGGACCCTGAGGCTCCGGGCCGCGCCGGCAAGGCTGCCGGCCCGGTGGACCGCCAGAAAGTA
Organism: Bauldia sp.; assembly: GCA_039934795.1. GTDB lineage: Bacteria > Pseudomonadota > Alphaproteobacteria > Rhizobiales > Kaistiaceae > CAMCWB01. The sequence continues at coordinate 6,069 of JBDTLN010000064.1, forward strand.
GCGAAGGTCGTTCCAGTCGAGGCTGTGCATTCTTGCACGCACCCTGCGCGGCTTTCGAGAATTATCGGAGGCCGCCGCGCGAACCTACTCTTCCGGCGGCGATCCTGCCATCCACCGCAGAGGAGCATCCCATGACCACGACGCTTGTTAGTCCGCCGGCAGCCAGTCTCGCGCGCACTCGGGCCAAGGCCCTGGCGGCAGGGGAAGGATTGCGGCTCCAGTCCGGCCCCGGCCGCGACCTCATATTCAAGGTCACCGGCGACGATACTGGCGGCGCGTTCGACTATTTCATCGTCGAGGTCGCGCCGCGCGGCGGCCCGCCCTTGCATGTCCACCATACGCAGGAGGAAACGATCCACGTCCTCAAGGGGAGCTTCAAGATCAGGGTGGGCGACGAGACCTTCTATTGCAGGGAAGGAGGCTTTGCCTACCTGCCGGCAGGCCTGCCGCACGCCTTCCTCAATCTGACCGACCAGCCGGCGGAAGTGCTTGTAGTCTATGTCCCGGGCGGCGGTCACAAATTCTATGAGGAGTTTGGCCCCCTGATGCGAAGCGGCTCGCCCGACAAACGCGCCATCGCACAAGTCTTCGAGAAACACGACATGACACTTCTTGGCGGCCCCCTGAGCCCGGATTGAGCCTGAGTGGATTACGTGGAGCCTGCGGTCAGTCGCAGGCTCTCCCGCACCCGATCTGACGGTAAGGCAGGCTTCGTCACCCCCCCAACTGAAACCGCTCGAACCGTCCCAGCTCCTCCTCGATCGCCCGCTTGTGCGCTCGCGCCGAGCCGCTGCCCACCCACGTCCATTTCTGTACCAGCAGCTTCCGCTTCTCGCGGTCGGTCTTCAGGTCTATGGCCGCGACGATCTCGTCGCCAAGGAGGACGGGCAGCGCGAAGTAGCCGAACAGACGCTTCTCCTTCGGCAAATAGGCCTCGAAGCGATGGTCGTAGTCGAAGAACAGTTTGAGGCGCTTGCGCTGGATCACGAGCGGGTCGAAGGGCGAAAGGATGTGAACGATGGATTCGCCAGTCGCGCCACCAGCCCCGGCCTCCACCGCCTCCGGCGTCGCCCAGTGCTCCGCCTTCCCGGCGCTCTCGATCGCCACCGGAAAGAGCCCGCCACGGCGCACGCGCCGCTCGACAAGCCGGCGCACCGCCGGCTTCCGTGGCGCGTCGAGGTGGCAGACCGAGTCGAGGCTGACGATCCCCTGCGCCCGCAGCGCCCGGTCGAGAAGATATTCGACCGTCTGCGCCTCGCTCGCCGCCTTCGGCCGCTTCTCCCAGCCGAAATGCCGGTCGAACAGTTCGTAGCTCTTCAGCATCCCGGTCCGTTCGCTGATCGCCACCGCACCGGAGAAGAACGCAAGCTGCAGCGCCCGCTTCGAGGGCTTGCGGCTGGCCCACGGATGGTCCTTCTCGACCAGCACGTCGTCGTCGATGTCGCGGATGGAGAGCGCGCCGTCGCGCCGGATGAGCCGCAACACCTTCCGCAGATCCTTCGGGGTCACCGAAGTGAACCAGTTTCCCGGCTCGCGCCGGTAGTGCGCCATGTCGGCGAGGAAGAAGGGCAGGTCCCGGGTCGGCAGGTAGGCGAGGGCGTGCGCCCAATACTCGAACACGGTCTTGTCGACGCTCTGCGCATGCCGCAAATGCGCCCGCTGATACGCCGGGATGCGCGTGTAGAGGATGTGATGGTGGCAGCGCTCGATCACATTGATCGTGTCGATCTGCACATAGCCGAGATGCTCGATCGCCGCCGGCGTCGCCTCCGGCCCGTCTCCGAAAGGTGCGACAGTGTCCAGCCGCTGGGCGCGGAGCCAGATGGCCTTGGCCTCGGCTTTCGACAGCTTGTAGGGTTGGAGAGACTTGCGGGGCATCGACACCGGCGAAGGCAACGGAAATGCGGGTAGCGGCTGGAGAGATTGCGTGACCGTCACCATCTACGGCATCCCCAACTGCGACACCATGAAGAAGGCGCGCCGCTGGCTGGCCGACCGGGGCGTCCCGGTGACATTTCACGACTACAAGGCAGCCGGCATCGACCGCAAGCATCTCCTTGCCTGGGCAAAGCAAGTCGGGTGGGAAACGCTCCTCAACCGCGCCGGCACTACTTTTCGTGGCCTCCCCGACGCCGACAAGGCCGACATCGGCCGCGACAAGGCCATCGCCCTGATGATCGCGCACC
>JBDTLN010000065.1:0-8167 GCA_039934795.1 Bauldia sp.
GGCGAGCACGCGCGCCGCTTCCTCGCCGCGGTCAGCCAGCCACGCATCGAGGGGCGCATCCTCGCTGCCGCCCGCGGCGATCGCATCGCCGGCGATGCGGCGGTGGGCGTCGGCAAGGGTCTCCAGCGCCCGGTCGAGGGCAAGTCCGTCGACATAGTCGGCAACGGTGAACGCGCCCGCCAGCGCCTCGACGCGCGAGATGTGGAAGTGATCGTCGACCGCGAAGAACACCGCGGCGGCGCGTGCTACCGGGGCACGCGCTGCTGTGGCGATGAGGTGAATGTCGGTCGCGTCGGCAAGGACGGGGAGGCGCGCGAGGCGAAGAGCGAGGGCCGGCGGCACGCCGCCGCGCTCAAGACTCTCCGCTTCGGCCGCAATGGTCTCGGCGAGGTGGGCGGGGAGAACCTTTCCGAGGAGGGCACCGACTTCGGCGACGGTTGCGGCAAAAGCGGAGAGGACAGGCCCGACACCGCCGGCAAAGGAGACGTTGCGGATGAACCAGGCGGTGCGCGACAGCAGCAGGTCCTCCGCCACCCGGTAGAGGGCGAGCTGGAGCGCGCCCTTGATCCTGCCGTCGAGGGCGTCGATCGCCGCGTTGATCGCCTCGAGGCCGTAGGCGTCGCGCACGGTCACATAGGCCCGCGCCGTCGCCGCCGGTCCGGCTTCGGCAACATCGCCGATCCGGGTCAGGTAGGTCGGCCCGCCGCGATTGATCATGGCATTGGCGACGACCGTGGCGATGATCTCGGCGCGCAGCGGATGACTTTCGATGTCGCCGCGCCAGGCTTCGCCCATCTTCTTCGGGAAATACCCGATCAGCTCGCCGTCGAGGGCCGGGTCTTCGGCGAGACCGCCGCTGACGAGGTCGTCGGAGAGCGCCAGCTTGGCATAAGCCAGCAGGAGCGCGATTTCGGGCCGGGTGAGGGGCTTGCCTGCCTTCTGGCGCTCGGCCATGGCGGCATCGTCGGGTAGCGCTTCCAGTGCACGGTCGAGGAGGCCACGCGCCTCCAGCTGCTGCATTAGGCGGAGCTGGTAGCCGAAATCCTCGAGGCCCCGAACCTCGGCCAGCGAGATGGCAAGCGTCTGGAGATAATTGTTGCGAAGGACCAGGCCGCCGACTTCGCCGGTCATTGCCTTGAGAAGCCGGTCGCGCCGCTTCATGTCCAGCCGGCCGGCACGGAGCGGCTCGGCGAGCGCGATCTTGATGTTGACCTCGACGTCGGACGTGTTGACCCCGGCGGAGTTGTCGATAGCGTCGGAGTTGGAGCGCCCGCCGAGGAGACCGTACTCGACCCGCGCCCGCTGCGTCATGGCGAGATTGGCGCCCTCGCCGATGACCCTGGCGCCGACCTCGGCGGCGGTGATGCGCACTGCGTCATTGGCGCGGTCGCCGGCCTTGTCGTCCGATTCGCTCGAAGCGCGAACAAACGTGCCGATGCCGCCGAACCAGAGCAGGTCGACCTTCGCCTTGAGGATCGCCCGCACCACCTCCTGTGGCGTCGCCGTCTCGCCGGCAAGGCCGAAGAGCGCTTTCAGAGGGGCGCTGAGCGGGATCGCCTTTGCGGCGCGCGGGAAGACGCCGCCGCCCCTGGAGATGAGCGCCTTGTCGTAGTCCTGCCAGCTCGACCGCGGCATCTCGAAAAGCCGCCGCCGCTCGGCGAGGCTGACGGCCGGATCGGGATCGGGATCGATGAAGATATCGCGATGATCGACGGCGGCGACGAGGCGCGTCTCCGGCGACAGGAGCATGCCGTTGCCGAACACGTCGCCCGACATGTCGCCGATCCCGGCGACGGTGAAAGGCGAGGTCTGTATGTCGCGGTCCATCTCGCGGAAATGGCGCTTGACGGCTTCCCACGCCCCCCGCGCGGTAATGCCCATCGCCTTGTGGTCGTAGCCGGCCGAGCCGCCGCTGGCGAAAGCATCGCCGAGCCAGAAGCCGCGTGCCGTGGCGATGCCGTTGGCGATGTCGGAGAAGGTGGCGGTACCCTTGTCGGCGGCGACGACGAGATAGGGATCGGGCTCCTCATGGATGACCACCCCGGCGGGCGGCACCACGGTCTTGCCGTCGAGATTATCGGTGAGGTCGAGCAGCGCGCCCATGAACAGGCGGTAGGTTTCCGTGCCCTCGGCGAGCACCGCGTCGCGCGCCATGCCGGGTGCGAGTTTTTTCGGGACGAAGCCGCCCTTGGCGCCGACCGGCACGATGACCGCGTTCTTGACCTGCTGGGCCTTGGCGAGGCCGAGAATCTCGGTGCGAAAATCCTGCGACCGGTCGGACCAGCGGATACCGCCGCGGGCGATGCGGCCGAAGCGGAGATGGACGGCCTCGAAGCGCGGCGAATAGACGAAAATCTCGCGGAACGGACGCGGGCGGGGCAGGCCGTCGATCTTTCGCGATTCGAGTTTGAAGCTGATCTCGGCCTTGGCCGCGCCGTCGCTCGCGGGCTGAAAGAAATTCGTGCGGAGCATCGCGCCGATCACCGCCGTAAACCAGCGGATGATGCGATCCTCGTCGAGGCTCTGGACCTGGTCGAGGGCCTTGTCGATGCGCCGGCGGCAGACTGCTTCGCCGCGCCGGTCGGGCAGCGCCGGATCGAAGCGGGCCTGGAACATCTCGACCATCGCCACGGCAACCGCCGGATGGCGGTTCAGCGTCCCCCAGAGATAGTCCTGCGACCAGGCGATGCCCGCCTGCTGCAGGTAGCGCGATACGGCGCGCAGCGCGGCGATGTCGCGCCAGGCAATGCCGGCGTTGAGGACGAGGGCGTTGTAGCCGTCGCTCTCGGCCTGCCCGAACCAGACGGCGGTGAAGCAGGCGACGAGGAGCGGCGCGAGCCTGTCGAGGTCGATCGGCGCGCCGTCGGGGCGCTGCAGCGCCATGTCATGGAGGTAGCTGGCCGGCTCGTCCTTCCCCTCAACCGCATAGGTCCGCTCGTCGAGTACCCGAAAGCCCATGCTTTCCAGGATCGGCACGCGGACCGAAAGCGCGATGGGTGCGCCGCGGTGAATGAGGCGCAGCCGCACGCTTTGCACCCGCCGCGTGCCCGCCGACAGCGTGACGCTGAGCGGCCTCTCGTCGGTCAGCTTCTCGATCTCGGCAATGTCGGCGATGGCCGTTTCCGGCGTGACATCGTCGCGATAGGAGCTTGGGAACGCGTCCCGGAAGCGGGCGAGCAGGCGGTCGGTGCCGGCCGGATCGCCGGCCGCGGCAAGGACGCGCTTCAGCCCATCGGCCCACGTCTCGATGCGGGCGGCGATGGCGCGCTCGAGTTCGCCGCGCTCCGGGTCGGGCGCGGCGCCCTCGTCACGGCCGATGATGTAGTGCGTGCGGGCGAGCGGTCCCTCCGGAAAGTCGACCTGCGACGCCGAGACGTGGCCGTTATAGGCTCCGGCGAGATATTCGCCGATCGCCACGCGGACGCCGGTGTTGTGGTGGTCGCGCGGCAGATAGACCAGAACCGAAACGAAGCGGTCGAAGCGGTCACGCCGCGCAATGACGCGAACCCGCGGCCGTTCGCCGAGCTGGACGATGTCGGTCGCGGCGGCAAGCAGCGAGCCCTCGTCGATCTGGAAGAGTTCCTCGCGCGGAAAAGTCTCTAGCACATTGACCAGCGCCTTGCCCGAATGACTCTCCGGGTCGTAGCCGGCGGCGGCAATCACCCGGTCGGTCTTGCGGCGGAGATAGGGGATGGTCCGCGCCGATCGCGTGTAGGCGGTCGACGTGAACAGGCCGACGATGCGCAGCTCGCCGGCGAGCGCACCTTTCCGCGCGTAGCGCTTGACCCCGACATAATCCATATAGCCGCGCCGGTGGACCCGCGATCTGGTGTTCGACTTGGCGATGATCAGCGGATCGGGCCGCATCAGAAATTCGCGAATGGCGGCCGTGGTATGGAGCGCCTTGCCGCCGCGCCGCAGCACCCGCACCTCGGGATCGGCGAGGATGCCGAGACCGGGCGCGTCGGCACGCTCCAGCATGCCGCGCCTGGCGCCGCCGACAAAATCATATTCGCGCATGCCGAGGAACGTGAAGTTGCCCTCGCGCAGCCATTCGAGGAAGGCGACGGCTTCTTCGAGCTCGTCCGGCGTCACCGGCGGCGGATCGGCACGATAGGCGGCGATGGCGGCATCCAGCCGATCGAGCATCGGCTTCCAGTCGACGACGGCGCGGCGCACCTGGTCGAGCATTGAGTCGAGCCGTCCAGCCAGCGCCTCGCGGGCTTCGGCGGGAAGGCGGGCGACATGGATCTGGATGAGGCTCTCGCGGAGGACACCATCGCCGGGCACCCGGTCAGAGCCGAGATATTCGACAAGCTCGCCGGACGCCTTCCGCCGGACCGAGATCATCGGATGGGCGACGAGGCGCAGCTCGGCACCGAAATCCTGCAGCTCGCCGATGACCGAATCGAAGAGGAAAGGCATGTTGTCGTTGAGGATCGTGATCACCGTCACGGCGCCATGCCGACCGGCGGCGGCGCCAGGCTCCGGATCGGCGATATTGACCGACTGGCGACCGGGCTTTCGCCGCTGGAGCGCCGCATCGGCGAGCGAAACGAAGCCGGCGATCTCCTCCAGCGAATAGACCGCAAGATCCTCGACACTGGCATAGGCGAAAAGATCGGCGGCGAGCGCCTGGCGGCGCTGGTCGTCCAAGCCCTCACCGGCGAAGGCGCCCGCGGCGCTATGAATCAGACGTTTTCGCTTTGACATATCGAGCATTTCGGCGCCCTCCCCAGCGCGAGGGCGCCCAGTCTAGATACCGCACGCGTCGGGTTTGTGAAGGACGCGAGCGTCCCTGTCCTACAGGAGGATGAGGTCGTTGGGCAGCTCGTTCCGGTCGCGCGGCCGCGGCGGGAAATGGACGGCGAGCACCGTCGCCGCCCTGCCGACCGCGTCGACGAGGCCTATGGCGAGACGGCCAGCACGGATGTCGGCAAGCAGCGCCGTCATCGAATCGTCCCAGACGTTCTGCTCTACCTTGGCGGCGATGCCGGCATCGGCGACGATTTCGGCATAGCGCTCGAAGAGCGAGACGAAGATGAGAACCCCGGTGCGCTCCTCGGTGGTGTGGAGGCCGTGGGCGAGGAACTGCTCGACGGCAAGGCCGTGCGCCCGCGCCCGCTTGGCGCCGCCCGGCACGACCAGCGGCTTGATGCCGGGCAGCGACAGGACGACGGCAAGGACGATGAAGACGATGAGCTGGGCGAGGTAGATCCAGACTGCCGGCAGAAGGACCGCGACAACCGCCCGCCAGCCGTCGGATGCGTCGTTGAGCCAGTCGGCCGGAACGTGAACGAAGAGAAGCGGCAGCGGCACGACAAGCGCCACCAGCATGGCCCAGAGGATGGGGACGTAGAAATAGTCGTCGGCTTCGCGGGCGACGACCGCGAAGATCTCGCCGGCGGTCCCCTTTTCGGCCGCGGCGATCGCGTCCCGCACTTTCAGCCGGTCGGCTTGGCTGAGCGGCCAATGGCGCATCGCTACCACCGCCCCGATGCGCCGCCGCCGCCGAACGAGCCGCCGCCGCCGGAGAATCCGCCGCCCGACGATCCGCCCGACCAGCCCGAGCTCGACCCTGACGACCAGCCAGACCCGGTAGTCCAGCCCCACGGGCCGCGGCGCCCGCGGCGCCGGAGGTTGGACAGAATGATGATGATGAAGATGATGAGGAAGAAGATGACCGGGATGAAGCTCCTCCAATCCTCGCCCTTCGCCGGACGCTCCGCAGCGCGCTCCTTGAAGGCAGCGGCGTCGCCGGAGACGACCTTCACGATATCGTCGACGCCGGCCTCGATGCCACCCGGCATGTCGCCGGCGCGAAAGCGCGGGATGATGGCATTCTCGATGATCAGCCGTGACACCGCGTCGGTGAGGTCGCCTTCGAGGCCATAGCCGACCTCGATGCGGACTGCGCGATCTTCGGGGGCGACGATGAGGAGGACGCCGTTGTTCTTGCCCTTCTGGCCAATCTGCCAGTGGCGTCCGAGCTGGTAGCCGTAGTCGGCGATGTCGGTGCCGCCGAGGGATTTGAGCGTGACCACGACGAGCTGGTTGGTGGTCTTCGCCTCAAGGTCGGCAAGCTTGGCGGTCAGCTTCGCCTCAACCTCCGGCGAGAGGATGCCGGCTTCGTCGACGACGCGGCCGGTCAGCGCCGGGAAGGTCAGCGCGGCGAGCGCCGATGGGACGAGCAGCAACAATGCGACGAGGACTATCAGCCCGCCGAGCCATGGCCGGAAAATCCGGGCAAGCATTCCCTGCTCGTGGAGCAGGGAGGCACCCGGACTGGCCGTACCGGCGATCGCCATGTTCAATTCAGTTGAACTTCACTTCAGGCGTCTGCTGCTTGTCCTCCGGCACGGTGAACGTCTCCAGCGGCTTGTTGGCGGAGTAGAGGACCATCGCCCAGAGGCGGCCCGGGAACGTCTTCAGCTCGGTGTTGTACAGGCGGACCGCCTCGATGTAGTCGCGGCGCGCGACGGCGATGCGGTTCTCGGTGCCCTCGAGCTGCGATTGCAGGGCAAGAAAGTTCTGGTTGGACTTGAGGTCCGGATAATTCTCGGTGATGGCGATGAGACGCCCCAGCGCCGCGCCGAGCTGGCCCTGCACTTCCTGATATTGCTTGAATTTTTCGGGGTCGGTGAGGATGTCCGCCGGCAGCGTCATCTGCGTCGCCTTGGCGCGCGCTTCGACCACCTCGGTCAGCACCTTCTCCTCCTGGCGGGCGTATCCCTTCACCGTCTCGACGAGGTTGGGAATGAGATCGGCCCGCCGCTGATACTGGTTCTGCACCTCGCTCCAGGCGGCCTTGGCCTGTTCCTCATAGGTCGGGATCGTGTTGACCCCGCAGGCCGAGAGCAGCATCGCCGCAACAACGACGAATCCTGCGGCAAAGGAACGGCGGGCGATGACGGCCATGATTCTCTCCCAAGGTCGGTACCCGACGGGAACGTAGTCATTCGCCGGCCCGGCGCAAGGAATTGCGTCACAGAGCGCCTCGGCGACGTCGCCGGTCGCCGCCGTCGGCTGATTTCCTATTGCGGCCCGGCTTCCTTCGCCGTGTTGGCCTTGTCGCCGCCGCCCATATAGACCGCTATCAGTTTTGCCGGGACCGTACCCTTGTTCATGCCGTTGTGGTTCCAGTTCATGGCTTCCATGAACGAGTCGCCGGCCTTGTAGACCTTCATGCCCTTGCTGCCGTAGTCGACCGTCAGCTCGCCTTCCAGGATGTAGGCGAAGAGCGGCACGCTGTGTAGGTGCCAGCCGGTCTCGCCCCCCACCGGGATCGTAATCGTCGCCGCCGTCACCTTGGCCGCGCCCGCCGGATAGGCGACCGGCTGGCCGAGGATGTCGGTGTCGGCCGACAGCATCGGGGTCAGGAGCGTCTGGTACTTGTCGCCCTCAAGGGCTGCGGCCGGCAGCGCGACGAGTGCGAAAAACGCGACGAGAGGAAAAGCGGCGAGGCGGCGGGTCATTTTTGAAATCTCCCGAAAGAGCGAAGACTGAGCCCAGTGCCTATCACGCCCGTCCCTAATGATTCGCCAACTCAGTCCTCCACCGCCGTGAAGACCGCCGCGACATCGTCGGCGCCCCGGCCTTTCACGTCGGCGAGGCGAAAGAGGTTGGCGGCTGCCGGGAGGAGCGCGAGGGACATGCCGTTCTGCCTGGCGTAGGCAATGGCATAGTCGGCGTCTTTCAGCATCAAGCCGAGAGCGAAGTCGGTATCGCCGAAATGGCCCTCGGCCATGCGCGCCACCTTCTGCTGGATAACCGGCGAGGCGATGCCGCTCGCCGCGATGATCGCCGCCGATTCCTTGATGCCGAACCCGGCCTTGCCGGCGAGCACCAGCGCCTCGGCGACGGCGGCGACCTCGATCGCCACCATCATGTTGTTGACCAGTTTCCAGCGCGCCCCGGCGCCGGTATCGCCGATATGGTTGATCTTGCTGCTCACCGCCGCCAGCGCCGGCCGGACCTTGTCGAGGATCGCCGTTTCGCCGCCGACGAAGAAAATCACCTGACCGGCCGCCGCTGCCGGCTTGCTGCCGGCAAGCGTGGCATCGAGGAAGCCACAGCCGCGCTCCCTCGCGTGGCATCGTCTGGAACCTCAACGCAACGCCGCGAAAGTGCCTCGGCTTCAAAACATCAATCGAGGCATTCGCCTCCA
>JBDTLN010000066.1:0-8138 GCA_039934795.1 Bauldia sp.
AAATTGCGCCAACTGTTCTCGCGCCGTCGCCGTCATCGATAGGCCCGCCACCGCTACACTGCGGGGGATGCCCACGCGCTGAACGGACGCATCACTCTCGCCTGCCCGTGGCTTTCCGCAGGGCGGCGCCGCCCGGAGAGGCGACGGGAAGCATCCGCCCCGTATATGATCTCGGCCGGGGACGGGCTTGCATCGCGGTTCGGTCTCCGGTTTCACCGTATCCGGTCGAGCGCATGGATCTTCTCGCCTCCCTTCGTACGCTGATCGCCGGGCTTCGGCGCGACATGCGGGAGAAGCATGACCGGCACGTCCCGCTCGGCGACCTCCTCGGTGACCGCTGGGAAATCGCCCGCGACTACGGATTCGGCGAGGGCACCTCCTGCTACGACAATGTGCTGATCCTCGGCAGCGTGACGGTCGGCCGCAACTGCTGGATCGGCCCCAACGTCGTTCTCGACGGGACCGGCGGATTGTCGATCGGCGACTTCGTCGACATCAGCGCCGGCGTCCAGATCTATTCGCACGATACCATCGCGCGCGTCCGCTCCGGCGGCATGGCGCCGATAGACTACGCGCCGACGCGCATCGGCTCCCGCGTCTATATCGGCCCGCAGACGGTGATCGAGAAGGGCATCACCATCGGCAGCGACGTCACCATCGGCGCCATGTCCTTCGTCAATCGCGACATCGGCGACGGCGCGACGGTCTGGGGGGTTCCCGCCCGGCCCCCGGTCTGAGCAAGCACAACCCTCAGCCGGCGCCGACCGTGCCGACCGGCCGCGCCGGCACGCCGGCGACGATGACGCCGCCGGGCACGTCCTTCGTCACGACCGCGCCTGCCGCAACCATGGCGCCGGGGCCGATACTGACCCCGGGGAGGATCGTCGCATTCGAGCCGATCGACGCGCCGGCCCGCACCACCGTCCGCTCCAGTTGCCAGTCGCCATCCTGTTTCACCGCACCGGCTTCATTGGTGGCGCGCGGGAACCGGTCGTTGCTGAAGACGACGCCATGGCCGACGAAGACCCCGTCCTCGATCGTCACGCCTTCGCAAATGAAGCTATGCGACGAAATCTTGCAGCGCCGGCCGATCACCGCGCCCTTCTGGATTTCGACGAAGGCGCCAATGCGCGTCTCGGCGCCGATCCGGCAGCCATAGAGGTTGACGAGCTCCGGATGGCGGACAATGACCCCTTCGTCGAGTTGCGCGCTTGCGTCGATCGGCATCATTACCTCGCCAGGGTTGCCCGTGTCGCCGCCAGGCTCTCGCCAAGCCACAGCGCCGCGAGCCGGGAGAATACCCGGACCCGGCCACGCGCGATCTCCCGCCGCGCCCGCCGGCGCGCCCTTTCCGCCAGGGTCCGGCGCAGGCGCGCCTCAAGCTTCCTACCATCGGCGAATTGCCTGCCGATCGCACGGAGGTGCGGCCTGAAGGCCTCTATGCATTGCTCAAGATCGGCGGCGGAATCGTAGCGGAGCGACATGTTCGCGCCGTGCCGCCGATGCCCCGCTTGCGGGATGAGAATCGAGGCGACCCTGCCGTGCATCGCGAAACGAACCCACATTTCAAGATCGCCGGCATGGGGCAGGTCCGGGCGATAGTAGCCGAGCTTCTTCTGGACCGCCGTGCGTACAAAGGCGGTCGGCGTGCAGACCCGATTTTGAATCGCCAGCGCTTCGAGAAGGGCGACCGAGTCGAAGAACTCCACGACTGCGGCAGGTCGCGGAATGCGTTGGTCGGGGGAGAGAATACAGATACCATGCGCCAGGCCAACGTCAGGCGCACCATCCAGTACGGCGACAGCGCGAGCGACGGCGCCCGGCAACAGATAGTCGTCGGCCGAGAGGATCAGCATGTAGTCGCCTTCGGCGATGTCGATGCCTTCATTGTAGGTCGCGATGTGCCCGCGATTGCCTGCGTGGCGCCGGATCGCGACCCGTGAATCGGCCGCGGCGAGCCCGGCCGCGATCTCGGCCGTGCCATCGGTCGACGCATCGTCGATGATCAGCACGCGGAGATCCTGGTGCGACTGCGTGAGCACGCTTTCAACGCATTCCCGGAGGTAGCGTCCATAATTGTAGCAGGGCACGATCACGCCGACGCTGCTCATGGCGCACACGCCTCGCCGACGGCCTCCGCTACCTGATCCTGCTCGGCGTCGGTCATTTGCGCAAAGAGCGGCAGAAGCACGCAGCGATCCTGCGCCTGTTCCGACTTCGGCAGGGGAGGATGCGGCAGTCCGGCATAGGACGGCTCGCGGTGGGCGCACATGATGCCGCGGCGCGTGGCGATGCCGCGATCGAGGAGCGCCTGCATGAAGCCGCGCTGGTCAACTCCATCGGGAAGCCGGACCGAATAGCTTTGCCAATTGGACCGGGCGAAGGCCGGCTCGGCCGGCGGCGCCACGCTCGTGCCGGCGAGGCGGCGACCATACCGGTCGGCGAGGCGACGCCGACTGGCGACGATGCCGGCGAGCCGATCGAGCTGGCGGCGGCCGATCGCCGCCTGGATATCGGTCATGCGGTAGTTCAGCCCGATCGACCTGTATGCCTCGAAGACCACCGACGCGACGCCGTGCCGGGCGTCGGCGGCAAGGTCCATTCCGTGCTGGCGCCAGGCGCGGAAGGAAGCATCCCATTCCGGGTTGGCGGTGGTGAGCATGCCGCCTTCGCCGGTGGTGATGACCTTGCGCGGATGGAAGGAGAAGCAGGCGATATCGCCGTGCGGCCGGCCGATCTTCGACCACGCGCCGTCGATCATGATCTCCGCGCCGGCGGCGCAAGCGGCATCCTCGATGACCGGAAGACGATGGTCGCGCGCTATGCCGAGGATGCGGCCGAGATCGCACGGCATACCCATCTGGTGGACGCAGAGGATCGCCCGCGTGCGCGGCGTGATCGCCGCAGCAAGGCGGTTCGGATCGAGATTGAAGGTGTCCGATTCTATGTCGACAAAGACCGGCGTGGCGCCTCGGTTGCGAACGGCGTTGGCGGCGGCGATGAAGGAATGGCTGACGGTGACTACCTCATCGCCCTGTCCCACGCCCGCGGCGCGGAGGGCAAGGTCGAGCGCCGCCGTGCAACTCGACACGGCGCAGGCAAAGGGAGCTGCCACTTCAGACGCAAAGGCACGCTCGAAGGCCGCGACCTCGGCGCCCTGCGTCAGCCAGCCCGACATCACCACGGCGCGGGCGGCTTCGGCCTCGCTTTCGTCGAGAAGGGGCCGGGCGATCGGGATCATCGTGTGACGCGCGCCGAAGCGACGGCCGCCGCGTCGGATAGAGTCAGCGTGCGCCCACCCGTGGCCAGGGAGGCGCTGACGAGTTCGAGAATCTCGACAACCCGCAGCCCCATCTCGCCATCCGAGACCGGCCGGCGGCCGGTTGCAATGCAGTCGAGGAACTCGCGACACACCGCCGCCGGCGGTTCGACCGGCGCGCGCGGCGCAACATCAGCGGCCACATCCGCCTCACCCTCGATCCTCACCTTGTGGACCGGTTCCATGTCGTCATAACAAAGCGTGCCACGATCGCCGGCAAGGCGGATCGTCCGGACCTTGACCGGCGACAGCCAGCCGACATGGAGGCGCGCGGTCAGGCCTGACGGATAGTCGAGCGTGATGCGGGCGTCCTCGACCGGCGTTCCCTCCGCCTGCGGCGAACCCTTCGCGGCTATTTGATCGGGGCGCATTCCGAAGAGGTGATCGAGGATCGCCACGTCATGGGCCGCGAGGTCCCAGACGACGCCGGTATCGAGGGTCGGCGCACGAGCCCCGACGCGGACGCTTTCATACAGCCGCGGGAGTCCCACGCGACCGTCATCGATCAGGCTGCGAACGGTCGCGACGGCCGGCGCGTAGAGGAAGGTGTGATCCACCATCAAGGTGAGGCCGCGCCGTGCGGCGCCTTCGACCAGCTTGACGGCATCGCTCCGGCTCGTGGTCATCGGCTTCTCGACAAGGACATGCTTGCTGGCGGCAAGACAGGCTTCGGCGATGGTAAAATGCGTCGAAGGCGGCGTCGCCAGCACGACCGCGTCGACCTTCGGGTTGCTTGCAATCTCAGCCCAATGCGTCGCGATCTCGGCAAGCGGATAGCGCGTGGCGGCCTCGGCGATGCGCTCCGGGCGCGGATCGCAGACGGCAACGAGGCGTGCGCCAGTCGCCTCAAGGTTGCGGGCAAGGTTCGGGCCCCAGGAACCGAAGCCTATGAGAGCGATGCCGATCATGCGCGCGGGCCTCGCGACAACGATCCCGGCGCGCTCACGGGTTCGTCCCCCGTCGGGCCGCCTCGATCGTCCGCGACAGCCCATCCTCCAGGGAAACGACGGGTCGCCACTGAAGGCGCGAGAAGGCGTGGGTCGTGTCCGCGACCCATGGGAACCGATCGTGCTCCGGCGGGTGGAACGTCCCCCAGCGCGGCACGGCCTTCGAGCCGGTCAGGCGAAGGATGGCCTCGACCACATCGCCGATGGAACCGAGGATGCCCGAGCCCGCGTCGAGCAGGTCGGCGGCGAGCTCGCCGGCGCGCATCGCCGCCTCCAGATAGAGGGCGACGACGTCGTCAATATAGACCCAGTCGCGCGCGATATCGGGGCTCGCCAGCGGCAGGTCGGTCCCGGCGAGGGCACCGGCAATGGCGCGCGGCACCAGCCGTTTCGGGTGATCGAAAGGACCGTAGGTCGAGAACAGGCGCAGCGTAACGATCGGCCGGCCGCGCTCTTTCGCGACCGCCTCCGCGTGGAGCGTCGCGGCGAGTTTGGTGATGCCGTGAAGGCCGGTGGCGTGGCTGGGCGCCGCCTCGGACAGGCCGTGCATGGACGGCGTGTACTCGAACGAGTCACCGGTCGTCACCATGCCGCGGAAACCAACGGCCTCGCAGGCCTCAATCAGGTTGACCGTGCCGAGGAGATTGACGGCGATGAGATCGGCGGCGCCGTCGGTGGCCCCGGCGACCACGGTGGCGGCGGCAAGGTGGAAGACATAGTCCGGCCGCGCCGCCGCAACCGCCGCTCGAAGGGCCGGGGCGTCGCGGAGATCGGCGATATGGCCCGTCACACGCGGCAGGACGTCCGCCATGCGCCAGAAGTCGGACCGCTCCCGGCGGAGGATATGAACGTCCAGTCCGTCGCGGACCAGCCTCCGGACGAGATGAGAGCCGACGAAGCCGGTTGCCCCGGTGACGAGCGCCCGCCCGGCGATCATGCGAAGTACCGGTAGAGGCGACGGCCGGCTTCCATCGCGATGTCGTCCGGCACCTCCGGACGCGTCAGCAGATCGGTGATGTCGCCGAGAAGCTGCCGTGTAGCGATGCCGGGACGCTCGTCCCAGCCGGGCGGATCACGGCGAAGGAACCTGAGCTCCCGCTCCGTGGCGCCGAACTGCCGCTTGAATCGAATGAGGCCCGGCTGGTCGTCATCGCTCGGCCCAAGATCGAGGTGGCTGCACCCCAGCGCGGACGCCAGTTCCATGCCCTCCCAGAGCAGAAGATCGTTCGGCCGCTCGTCGAGATCGGTGAGCGACGATGCGTTGAATTTGTAATAGAGCACATCGCCCCAGCGAAGATAGACAGTGCCGGCGACCAGCCGGTCACCCTTCGAGGCACCGAGGGCATGCCATTTTCCCGCCGCCTGGAACCGCCGGGCGATCGCCTCGAAGAAAGCAAGCGGCTGGGCGAGGAGCCGGTATTTCGCCTTGCGAAGGGCGACGTGCAGGCGGTGGAACGCGACGAGGCCAGCGCCGGGCTCCAGCGGCTGTATCGCCAGCCCGGCCCGCCGCGCCTTGGCGACGGCGCGGCGCACGGACGAGTCGAGCGCGTTCCAGCGCGCTTCACTGGTATCGGCGAGCGCGATGCGATGCCAGCGGGCGCGCTTGACCACCGTGAAACGCTGCTCGTCAGGAATCTCTGCGTCGAGGCAGCGCAGGTGGACCGGTATCCCGTCGGATTCAAGCAACGACAGCAGCTCCGACCATTCTGCGTGGTCGGTAAAAAGCGGATCGCAGGCATCGCAGAACGGCGCAGCGAGAAGTCGCGGTGCGGGCGGCGCCTCCAGGCGGGCAAAGGCAATTCCCGCAGACGGCCGCCCGGCCGCGTCGGAAAGCACGGCAGCGCGGATGGGGAGATCGTAGGCGTCGCGAACCGCGCCAAGCCAGGCCGGCGCGTGGAACAGGCCGGCCCGGCGCTCGGCAACCAGCGCCGCCCAGCCCGGGTCCACGACCGGGTCGACAATCGCAATGCTCACTGGCCCGATTTCCCAGCCGCAGCGTTGGCGGCAAGAAACGCCTTTGCAGCGCTGGTCACTGCCGAGGTGGTGAGCGGCACGAAATAATCCTCGCGGACGCCGCGGCTCCATTGCACCGGGGCAAGGGAATTCGCCAGCCGGATGTCCGTCGAGAACCGGGTGCGCCGGCTGGTGTTGATGCCGCCACCATGGACGAGTTGCAGCGGGAACAGCAAGGCCTGCCCGACCTGCAACGGCACCGGCTCGGCAACATCCATCAATTGCGGATCGAGCAGCCGCGGCGCGTAGGCAAAACCCAGCTGGTGCTTCGGCGACCCGATCGAAATCTCGTCGCTGACGGTCTGCGTGTAGCGGTAGGCGGAGTCGGGCGCCAGATGCGAGCCGCTGACGACGCGGACGGCGGCAGCGGCGTCCATGTCGGTGAACGGAACGACCACGGAGACCTCGAAAGGGCTCGCGCCGTAGTATGTGTCCCGGTGGAGCGGCGCCGCATCCGCGGTGACGCCTGGCCGCACGGCGCGCAAATAGGGAAACGGCTGGACGTGCAGGTCGGGGCCGATCAGCCGGCGAAAAAGAGCGAGATTGCCGGCAACGATCGGGCGGCCGAGCGCCGCCTCCCAATAGAACGTCGCGAGATCATGGAGGATCGCGACGTGGCGATCATCGTCGCTCACATGGAGGTGATAATCGTCGAGGCGGTCCAGGGCGGGAAAACTCTTGCGGAGATGTCCCAGCAGTCGATCGCGGGCTTCGAAAATCGCCGAAGGGTCAGGCAGGTCGATGGCCGCCCAGCCGCGTTCCGACAGGCCGGATTCGATCTCGTCGATGGTCACGAAGCCGGCCTCCCAGCGTTTCGCCACCAGGCGACGAGTTGGCGAAGGCCCTCGTCGAGACTCGTTTCCGCCTCGAAACCGAGTTCGTCGCGCGCCTTTCGGGTGGCACCAAGCCGCCGCGGCACCGGGCTTCCCGACCGGGGCGGCGCGAAATCGATTCCCAAGGGGGAATCCATCGCCCTCAGCAGGGCTTCGGCCAAAGCCTTGAGGCTAGTCTCCACCTCAGTCGCGACATTGTAGATTTCGCCCGGCACGCCGCCGGTGGCGGCAAGCAGGAACGCCCGCGCGACATCGCCGACATAGACGAAGTCCATGCTCCGACTGCCTTCGCCGAAGACGATGGGTGGCTTTCCCGCGGCGATGCGGTCCATCCAGCGGACGAGAACCTCGGTGTAGGCGCCGAGCGTATCCATCCGCGGGCCATAGACGTTGAATGGCCGGAGAGCGACATAGTCGAGGCCGCTCGCCTCACGGAAGGAGCGCAACAGTCCCTCGCTGTAGGATTTCGCCGCGCCGTAGAAAGTCCGGTCGTTGTTCGCGTGATGGCCCTCCGAGGTCGGAAAGTCGTCGGCGGCGCCATAGACCGACGCCGACGACGCCACCACGAGGCGGCGAACCCGGGCGGCAGTGGCGGCCTCGATCACGTTGAAGGTTCCGTCCGCCATGACCTCGATCGAAAGACGCGGCTGCTCCTGGCACTGGGTGAGGCGTACGGCGGCGAGGTGGTAGGCGATGTCGATGCCCTCGAACGCGCTGGCGACGAGGGCGCGGTCGCGAATGTCGCCCTCCATGAGCGTCACGCCGCCCCGTGCGATCGCACCTGCGAGATTGGCCACGCGGCCGCGGCTGAGATCGTCAAGAACGATGACATCCGCGGCGCCCGTGTCGAGGAGAAGATCGACGAGGTGGGAGCCGATCATTCCGGCGCCGCCGGTGACGAGGACGCGCAAGCCGTTGAGCGAAGGCATTTGAGATCGGGGCATGGTGTCCTTGGCGGGATTCGGTTCGGGAGCGGTGCCATAGAACCGAATGTCCGAGGCAATTGGAAGCCGCGGCACCGACTGC
>JBDTLN010000067.1:0-8112 GCA_039934795.1 Bauldia sp.
CTCGCCAATATCCTCCCGGTTCAGAATCGTGGCGACCCCGTCGATGTGACCGGCGACGAGATGGCCGGATAACTCGTCGCCAACTTTCAGCGATCGCTCGAGATTGAGCCGGGTTCCGAGATCCCAGGACGCGGCGTTCGTCGCCCAGAGTGTCTCGGGACCAAGATCGACCTCGAAGACCGCGCGGCCATCTTCTCCGTAGCCCTTGCCGACCGCCGTCAGGCAAATGCCGGCACAGGCGATCGAGGCGCCCATCTCGATGGTAGAGACCATGTAGTCACAGGCGATGGAGACGTGTTTCACATCGCTGCGGTCAACGATGTCGACCACCGACCCGACATTGCTCACGATGCCGCTGAACATCAGGCAACCCTGAGATAGCGGCGCATCTCGTCCTCGCCGATCCGCATTGTCTCGATCGGCCGGTAGCGCGGGCTGCGCTCGATTGCCGAGAGCGCGCTGCCGGCGATGGCGCGCACCCCGTCATGGCCGACCACTACCGGGGCGTGGAAGATCACCACTTCGTCAAGCAGATCGGCGGCAATCAGTGAGCCCGCCACTTCCGAGCCACCTTCGGCAAGAATCCGCGTGAAACCTTGTTTGGCGAGTTCGGCCATGGCTCCGCTGATGTCGATCCTGCCGCCGACGGTGGCCACCTCGACGATCCGCGCGCCGCTCTCGCCGAGCGCCTCACGGCGGTCGGCGGGCGCTTCGCCGCCGACGATGAGGATGAGGGCAACGTCACGCGCGGTTTCAACAAGTCTGGACTCAAGCGGGAGGCGCGCCCTCGAGTCGAGAACGATCCGCGCCGGCGAGCGCGCGGCCATCCCGGCAAGGCGGACATTGAGGCGCGGATCGTCGACGAGCGCGGTCCCGATGCCAATCATCATGGCGTCGGCCTCGGCGCGCATCGCCTGCACGACGCGCAGCGATGGCGGGCTGGTGATGATCATGCGTTCGCCCTGGCGCCGCCCGATCATGCCGTCGGCCGAGACTGCGAGCTTCAGCGTCACATGCGGCCGGCCACGTGTTACCCGTGAAACATGGCCGGCGTGGGCCCGCATCGCCTCCTCCGCAAGGACCCCGGTGGTAACGGCAATGCCGGCGTCGTGAAGCATCGCATGCCCCTTGCCGCTGACCCGTGGATCGGGGTCGGCAATGGCAGTGACAACACGCGACACTTTTGCCGCGATCAGCGCCTCAGCACAGGGCGGCGTCTGACCGGTATGAGCGCATGGTTCGAGGGTCACATAGGCGGTGGCGCCCCTGGCGCGGTCGCCGGCCTCAGCCAGCGCAATCGTCTCAGCGTGGGGGCGTCCGCCCGGCGCCGTCCAGCCGCGTCCAACGACCGTCAGGCCACCGTCTGTTTGCACCAGAATCGCCCCCACGGCGGGGTTGGGGTAGGTCTGGCCGAGGTTGCGCCGGCCGAGCCGAAGCGCCGCCGCCATCATCCTTCGGTCGAGGTCCTGATCGACCGGGGGCGATTTCTTACCGTTCTTGCGCGCCATTTTCAGCTTTCCTTTCCACCACTTGGCGGACGATCGCTGGAAAGCTCCCCAAGAACTGCCTCGAAGTCTTTGGGATCGCGGAAGTTTCTGTAAACGGAAGCGAACCGGACATAGGCCACATCGTCGAGGCCGCGCAGCCCTTCCATAACCAGATGGCCAATAGTTTCAGACTGGATATCGCTCTCGCCGGCGCTCTCAAGCTGCCGGACAATGCCGTTGACCATGCGCTCGACCCGGTCCGGATCGACGGCCCGTTTCCGCAGCGCCACCTCCACCGACCGCATGAGCTTGTCGCGGTCGAACGGCACCCGCCGCCCTCCCCGCTTTACTACGGTCAGTTCACGGAGCTGGACCCGTTCGAAGGTCGTAAAACGGCCGCCGCAAACCGGGCAGACCCGCCGCCGCCGGATCGAGGTGTTGTCCTCGGACGGGCGCGAATCCTTGACCTGGGTGTCGTCGTTGCCGCAGTACGGGCAGCGCATAAGCTGTTGATTTCCCTACTGGTATATTGGAAAGCGGTCAGTCAGCGTCCGCACCTTGGCCTTTACCGATGCCTCGACCAGCGGCGCGGCGCCGTCTTCGGATTGCGCCACCGCGTCCAGGACCTCGGCGATCAACTGCCCGACCTGCTGGAACTCCGCCACGCCAAAACCCCGCGTCGTGCATGCCGGCGTGCCAAGGCGAATGCCCGAGGTGACAAACGGCTTCTCCGGATCATAGGGCACGCCATTCTTGTTGCAGGTCAATCCCGCGCGGACGAGCGCTTTCTCCGAGATGCTGCCTTTCAGCCGCTTCGGCCGCAGGTCGACCAGCATCAGGTGGTTGTCGGTGCCGCCCGAAACAATATCAAAGCCTGAGGCTCGCAACGTCTCGGCAAGCGCCTTGGCGTTGGCGACGATGGCGCGGGCGTAGCCCTTGAACCCAGGCTGGAGCGCCTCGTGAAACGCGACCGCTTTCGCGGCAATCGCATGCATCAGGGGCCCGCCCTGGAGACCGGGGAAGACCGCCGAGTTGATCTTCTTGGCGATGTCGGCGTCGTTGGTCAGGATCAGCCCGCCGCGCGGCCCGCGCAACGACTTGTGCGTGGTCGAAGTGACGACATGGGCGTGCCCGATCGGGCTCGGATGAGCGCCACCGGCAACCAGCCCGGCAAAATGCGCCATGTCGACCATGAGATAGGCGCCCACCTCATCGGCGATCTCGCGGAAGCGCTTGAAGTCCCATATCCGGGAATAGGCCGTGCCGCCGGCAATTATGAGCTTCGGCTTCGCCTCGCGCGCGATGCGCGCCACGTCATCCATGTCGATCAGGCTATCGTCCCGGCGCACGCCATAGGGGGCGACCTTGAACCACTTCCCCGACATGTTGACGGGCGAGCCGTGAGTCAGGTGGCCGCCGGCGTTGAGGTCGAGGCCCATGAAGGTGTCGCCGGGTGACAGCAGCGCCAGGAAGACGGCCTGGTTCATCTGGCTGCCGGAGTGGGTCTGGACATTGGCATAGCCGCAATCGAAGAGCTTCTTGGCCCGCTCGATCGCCAGCGTCTCGACGACGTCCACGTATTGGCAGCCGCCGTAGTATCGCTTGCCGGGATAGCCTTCGGCGTACTTGTTGGTGAGCACGGAGCCCTGCGCTTCGAGGACTGCCTTCGACACGATATTTTCCGAAGCGATCAGCTCGATTTCATGTTGCTGACGACCGAGTTCGAGGCCGATCGCGTCGGCGATTTCCGGGTCGGCTTCCGCCAGCGAGGCGGTAAACATGGCAAGCGGAGCGCCCGTCGCGCGGTCACTCATGGACATATCGGGATCATCCTGCTGACGGAAAAACGGATTGCCCGCCGAGGATTACAACGCGCCGACGGGTGAACCGGGCCCGATTAACACATCCCGCCGGGCAGCGCCAAGGACCGCCAGCGACAGGGGTTCAGTTGGCCGGCGCCAGAGCCGGCGCAGCGACCGGGGTGGTGGCCGCCGTCTGCTCGGCGAACTGATCGAGGCCGTCGTAGCCGTAAATGTCGTTGCGGAAGTGAACGACGCCCTCTTCCGTGGCCCAGGCAGTCACGTAGATCCAGAACAGGGGCACCGGGGCCGCCAGCTTGGCATCCATGCGCTGACCCGTGCGGAACATTGCATCGATCTGCTCGCGGCTCCACTGGGGCGTATCGCGAAGCAGCCAGTTGATCAGCTCGCGAATGTTCTGGATGCGGACGCAGCCGGAGGAGTCGAAGCGGAACTCGCTGTTGAACAACCCCTTGTGAGGCGTGTCATGCATGTACACGCCATCGGGGCTCGGGAAATTGATCTTGACGGTACCCAGCGAATTTTCGTCGCCCGGATCCTGGCGGAACATGTACTTGGTGGCTTCGTCGGTCATCCAGTTGACCTGCTCGGGCTGAAGTTCGTTGCCCTTCGGGTCGTAGATGCGGATGTTGTACTCGGTCAGGTAGTTGGGATTCTTCTGCATCAACGGAATCAGATCGCGCTTGATGATGCTCACCGGCACGGTCCAGAACGGGTTGAAATTGATGTCGGTGATCCTTGAATTCACCGTCGGCGACGGGCGGTCGACCTTGCCGACCACCGCGGTGTGACGCGAGACGACGGATCCGTTCTCCACCGCTTCGACCTGCGCTCCCGGGATGTTGACCATGACGAAGCGGTTGGGGAGCTTCGCCGTCAGGCCCTTCAGCCGCGTCATGTTGTTCGAGAGCTGATTGAGCCGGACGACTGCCGGGATGTTCAGCGCAGCCAGGGTCGAGTCGCCAACAATTCCATCGCCGAAAATGCCGTGCCGTTTCTGGAAGCGACGCACGCCTTGGTCGACATAGGTGTCGAAGATATCGGAATATCCGTTGCTCCGAGCCATGTCTCCGCTGATCGCCAGACGCTGACGGAGAACAGAGACGGCCGGGCTGCGAATGCCAAGCTTCAGTTTTCGGTCCGAGGGCACCACCGGCCAGCCGCCCTGCGCGACGATCTGGGAATACTGGGCGATCGCCTGCTCGACGGCGCCAACGATCTGCGGAGAGAGGATCGGGGTCGAGGTGCGAATGTCGGCGCCGGCCGATGCCGGGTCAAAGCCGTCCGACCACTCGGCGGAATTGTTCTGCAGGACCTGGCTGATCGGATCGCCCGCAGCTACGGCCGCGCCGGCGAGCATCAGGCCGCAGACAGCGCCGACGGTCAGGCTCCGGAGGCCGCGACCAGCCCATCCCCAACCCGGTACAGGCAAATGCGTGATTGCTGTCATGATCCCGATTCTTGTTGCGCGTCCGTATCTTGACGTGGCAAACGCGGCAGAATCCGGGCTATCACGCTACCCGCCGCAAGACAACACCGCCGCCGCGCCCGGAGCCGTTATCGCGCTAAGTTTACCGACGAATGCGCTGCCCGGACAGTTGCACCCTGTTTGCGCGCTGCATTGTGGCCCTTTCGTGTTGCCGTCGGCCCAAACGCAAAGAAGCCCGGCGAGGGCCGGGCTTCCGATGCTTCCGGGAACCGGGGGCTTACAGCCGATAGAGGATCTGGTCGGTCCAGAACCGCTCGAGCCGCTGCAGGGAGCGGTTCAGCATCAGGAAATCTTCGGCGTCGATGCCGCCGACCTGATCGATCGAACGGATATGCCGCTCATAGAGCGTGTTGACGATGTGAGCGACCTCGAGACCCTTCTCGGTCAGGCTGACGCGGACGGAGCGGCGGTCCATCCGCGAGCGCTGGTGGCTGATGTAGCCCATCTCGACCAGCTTCTTCAGATTGTACGAAACGTTGGACCCGAGATAGTAGCCGCGCGTGCGCAATTCGCCGGCGGTCAGTTCGGAATCGCCGATGTTGAACAGGAGCAGCGCCTGGACGCTGTTCACATCCGACCGGCCGGCCCGGTCGAATTCATCCTTGATGACGTCGAGGAGGCGACGATGCAGACGCTCGACGAGCGTCAGGGCCTCCATATAGAGCGGCTTGAGCGACTGCCCCGTCGCGGGCGCGGCTACCGCTTCCATCGCCCTCTTGTTTACGCTGACCATCTCAAAACGCCTCTCTGTTGATGGCAGGTATTGTTCCCACCTGAGGCGCAACAATACGGCGTGCGGCTGAAAATCCGCTTAAGCCGCACGCTTAATGGCGACTTACCGATTGTTGTTAAATATGAATGACTTGGCTGCTCCAAGACTCGTGCAAAAGCCTTGCGCTGCCTCAGTATTCGTGGGCTCGCCGAGCAAGGATCGAGAGGGCTACATAGGCTCCGACGGTTACCAGATGAAATGCGATAACCATGACATCGCCACCGAAACTTCGAATAAAAACTGTGTGCAACGCGATTTCGGAGAGCGCCGCGAAGATCCAGAGGACGGTGCCCCAGCTCACCCGCATCCAGAGGCCGACCGCCGCCACGAGGTCGACGACAGCCAGTTCCATGGTGGCGAGCTTCCAGGCCGTGGTCATGGTCTCGAAAGGTCCCCCGGCGCTGCCGACGAGCCCCATGATGACCGCCCACTGGCGAAGGCCGAGAAGCATCAGGATGACGGAAAGTCCGCGCAGGTAAGTGTCGAGGATGCGCCTGTAGCGGACCGGCGCAGGCCCTGCGGCTGGCACTCTTTCGTTGGACGACATCAGCGCATGAAGGCCCGGGGGATCGACGATATTCGCCCTTACACTGTCATACCGGCCGGTGCCAGTGTCGATTGATCGCATGACGCCGGTTCGGATACGCCGCCGCCGTCTTTGCCCCGCGGCGATCCGCGGTGATATTGTCCGGCAGCACGGAAGGATATCCGCCGATGACCCGCGAGCCACCGTTCATCGCGCCCGACCCGGCCACCAAGCCGGACATGGACGCCATCCTTGGCGGGAGACGCCTCCGACGCAACCGCCGCGCCGACTGGTCGCGCCGGCTTGTCCGCGAATCGGCGCTGTCGGTCGACGACCTTATCTGGCCGATCTTCCTCGTCGACGGCGAGCGGACCCGGCAGCCGGTCGCCTCGATGCCGGGTGTCGAGCGCCTGACCGTTGACGAGGCGGTGCGTGACGCTGCAAAGGCCGCAAAGCTCGGGATTCCGGCGATCGCCCTCTTTCCCTACACCGACCCCGCCCGCCGCGATGCGACCGGATCGGAGGCGCTCAATCCCCTGAACCTGGTTTGCACCGCGTGCCGGGCGATCAAGGAGGCCGTTCCGGAGATTGGCCTGGTTACTGATGTCGCTCTCGATCCGTACACCAGTCACGGCCATGACGGCCTCCTCTCGGGCGACGAGATCGTCAACGACGCAACGGTCGAGCAGCTGGTGCTTCAATCGCTGATTCAGGCGGAAGCGGGCGCCGACATCATCGCGCCGTCCGACATGATGGACGGGCGGGTCGGCGCCATCCGCGCGGCCCTCGACGCCAAGGGCTTCACCAATGTCCAGATCATGTCCTACGCCGCCAAATACGCCTCGGCCTTCTACGGCCCGTTCCGCGACGCGATCGGCACGGCGAAAACCCTCATCGGCGACAAGCGCACTTACCAGATGGACCCGGGCAACACCGACGAGGCGCTCCGCGAGGTCGAGCTCGACATCGCCGAAGGTGCCGACATGATCATGGTCAAGCCCGGCATGCCCTATCTCGACATCATCCGGCGGGTGAAGGATGCCTTCGCCATGCCAACCTTCGCCTATCAGGTGTCCGGCGAGTACGCGATGATCAAGGCTGCGGCCCAGAACGGCTGGATCGATGGTGAACGGGCGATGATGGAGAGCCTCATCGGCTTCAGGCGCGCCGGCGCCGACGGCATCCTTACCTACTTCGCGCCGGCAGCGGCGGAGATATTGAGAGGCTGAGACTACCGGCGAAAAAAATTCGCGGACGGGCCGGCGGTCATCCCGGCGGTCATCCCGGAGCTCACAAATGGTTTGAGACTTTGGAGGACCTTGGCTAAACTCCAGCCTTACAAACTGCCCGTCCCTCGCCGACAATCTGAGCGCTGCTGGCCGATCATTTCGATCGAGAGCAAAAGGGCTTTGGCCTCACTCAGTTCGGCGTGGCCAATTTCGGAGCGGGCCTCGTGTCAATAGACACTCTGAACCAGGGCGGACGACGGGTCCCTAGCCATTCGTACAGAATCGCCACGTAGTTGATGATCCGATGATCAACCATCCTCGATTTCCAGCCGAAGGAGGCAGAACCATGCTGAAGGCATCACTTCTCGCTGCTGCCGCGTTCTCTATCTTCGCGCTTGCGGGCGCGCCCAAATCCCACGCCCAGCCCGAGACGCGCCAAATCACCGTCGATCCGGTAGACCTCAACAAGAAGAAAGGTTCCGGCACCGGAGGCGGCGGCGGCCAGGGGACGGGCGGTGGCGGCGGCCTTGGCGCCGGCGGCGGCAAGAACAAGGCTCCAGTGGTCGTCGTGGAACCGAGCGACGACGACGGGGCAGACACAGGTTCGGGTAACGGCGGCAAGAAAATCGACGTCGACACTGGATCGAAAGTCGCCACCGGCGGGCCGGCCTCCGACACCGACGATCCTCTCGACGCGATCATTGCGCAGCCTCCGGCCGACGAAGCGAGTGCGACGGTCGAGGAAGAAACGTCAGGCGCCGAAAAGGCTGAGCCCGAGACCGCCGCCGC
>JBDTLN010000068.1:0-8108 GCA_039934795.1 Bauldia sp.
CGGCACCGTGACGGCGGGCAATGCTTCGGGTCTCAATGACGGGGCAGCCGCCCTGGTGCTGATGAGCGCCAAGCAGGCGGCCATGACCGCCATCGACACCGATGGTGCGGTGCGGGCCATGGTCGGCGGACGCGACTACGGCGAAAGCCAGTTCAACCGCGCCACCGACGCACTCCGCCAGCCCGGCTCCTCCTTCAAGCCGTTCGTCTATGCGACGGCTATGATGAATGGCTTCACACCGGAAAGCGTCGTCCCCGATTCGCCGATCTGCATCGGCAACTGGTGTCCGCGAAACTACAGCGGCAGTTACAAGGGGTCGGTGACGTTGACCACCGCGCTGGTCAATTCTCTCAACACGGTTGCGGTGCGGCTGGCACAGGCCGTCGGTCGCGATCACATCGCGGATACCGCTAGGCGGATGGGCATCACGAGCGATCTGCGCATCACGCGCTCGATGCCGCTCGGCACCTCTGAGGTCCACGTTGTCGATATGGCCGGCGCGTATGCCGCCTTCGCCAACGGTGGCTTCAAGGCAACGCCATATGCCTTCACGCAGATCATCAACAGCCAGGGCGAGGTCGTCTACGACCGCAAGCGCGTGGAGAAGCCGCCGGAGCGGGTTCTCGAGCCGAAGATCGTCGAGGAAATGAATTCGATGCTCTCGCAAGTGCCGGAGCGCGGCACCGGCCGTCAAGCGAAGCTGGCGGGCATCAAGGTCGCCGGCAAGACGGGTACGACATCCGGCTATCGCGACGCATGGTTTGTCGGCTTTACCGGCAACTATGTCGGCGCGGTCTGGTTCGGTAACGATGACTTCTCGGCGATGCGGCGCATGACCGGCGGAACGGTCCCGGCGATGACCTGGAAGCGTTTCATGACCTTCGCCCACAACGGCATCGAATTGAAGCCGATACCCTTCGTCGAGCCGGAGCCCCGGCCCGAAGGCACGCCGGTTGCCGGAGCCCAAGGAGCCGACGGGCAGACGCCGGCTGACGGCACAGCGGCGGGACGGCCGACCCATCTCTCGGCCGCTACCAGCGAGCGGCTGACCAACCTTGAAGCGCTCATGCGAAAGGCCGCTTCTCTCAAGCCGATTGCCAGCCTGTGGCCGGCCTCGCCGATCGGGCTGGCGGGCGTCGCCGCCGTACCAATCGCCGGCGATTCGATCCTGACTTCGGTCAGCCGCTGACCGCCCGCGCTGTGCCGAACGCGATGGCGCGCCGGGCCGGCGCTCTGTATCGTCCCTGCCGGTAATCGTCAGAGGCCCGCCGATTGCGCTTTCTCATCGATATCGCGATAGCGATCCTGATCGCGACGACGATCGGGTTTTTCACCGCATGGTATGCCGTCGAGTATGGCGGCCAGTATGGTGCCGTCGCCGTTGGCGAGTGGACGTCGTGGCCAGGCGCCGGCAGCCCCAACGCCGACCCTTACGCCGTCGCCCTTCTCGCCCGGACCGGCGAGGTGCCCCTCGGCGCGGGTGAAGGCACGGCCTTTAGCGCCGAGAAAGACGACAGCGGTTCTCCCCTCACCGGCCGGTGCGCTTATCTGATTGCCGGGCAGACGCCGGCGGCGCGCCTGTGGACGCTGACCGGCTACGATGCAAATGGCCGGCTGATGGCCAATGCCGCCCGGCGATCGAGTTTCCACTCGCGCGAGATCGTTCGCCGCCCGGACGGCGGGATCGAGATCGCGGTCTCAACCATTCCCTCGCCGGGCAATTGGCTGCCGATCGCGCGAGTCGATCGCTTCAAGCTGGTCTTTCGCTTCTACGACACGCCGCTGACGGCAGGTGGCGGTGGCGGCGACATCGTCATGCCGAAGATCACGCGGAGCGGGTGTCAATGAGGCGGACCCTCCTCTTCGCCCTCGGCGGACTCCTCCTTGCCGGGATTATCCATATCGCGGTTGTCTTCATGGTGCCGCTGTTTGCCGATCGCGACGCGTGGGCCCAGATGAGGCAGTTCGGACGCGACGGCCGGTTTCACCCGCTGCCCGTGCCCGAGCCCGGTGCCGAACCGCTGTTATCGCTTGATCCGCGCATGATCTACTCGGTCTGCCGATTTTCCCTCGGCCAGGGACCGGTGCGAATCAGGGCGTCGCTGCCGAACGACTTCTGGTCGGTCGCGATCTTCGATCGCCGCGGGCGGAACGTTTACAGCCTCAACGACAGGTCGGCCGAACGCAGCCGCCTCGACCTTGCGGTCGTCACCCCGGTGCAGATAGCGCAGCTTCGGCAGGATCCGCCGCCGTCGCTGGAGACGGCGATCGTGATCGAACTGCCGATCGATGTCGGCTTCGCCTTGCTGAGGGTATTTGTCGCCGACGATTCGCTGATGGCCAGCGCCGTCGGTTCGCTCGCGACGGCGGACTGCTCCGGCTCGCTCTGATCCGGCGTCTTGCCTAGGACGTCTTCCGCGGCCGCGGGTTGCCGCCGATCGTGTCGAATTCCCCGTTGCCGGCCGAGTCGCGGAGCCTGATGCCGAGATCGAGGTCGTGGCGCTCGATGCGCACTCCCGGGAAGATGACGATCTCGCAGTCGGCGCGCGCGTCGATCGGCTGACGAGGTTTTCTCGTATCGGTCTGTCGGTAGCTGAGGATCGTGCCCATGCAATGCCTCGAAGATCATGTCGACCGATTCGATGGCCCCGGTCGGGGGAAAACGCTCGCATCACCACATGGCGCAATTTAGATGCTGGCAAGGTTAACAGTCCGTCAACGAGTTTCAATCAGCATGATCGGCGAGCGGGCATTGGCCCGCCATCGGGACCTCGCCGTTTCATGCAAAAGCCTTTTCGTTCGAACGATCTTGCCGATCTTTCCCTGTCGAGCCAGCAGAACCGCGACGCCGCGCTGCTGCGCGCCACGACGGACCTCTTCCTTCAGGAGCCGTCCCACGACCGCGACGAGATTCGCCGCTACGAGGAACTGGCGTCTCACTTCCTGCCTCGCGTCAGCCAGGCCGATCGCGCTTATGTCGCCGAGCGCCTCGCCAGTCGATCCGACGCGCCCACCGCGGTTATCCGACTGCTGGCAAAGGACACCGTTGAGATCGCCCGGCACATTCTGATCAAGTCCCCGGTCCTGACCTCGCTTGACCTGCTCACCGTCGTCGCCGCGACAGGCGCCGAACATCACCGGCTGATCGCCGCGCGCGAAAGGCTTGGCGCCGACGTCGAGCGGGCCCTCAGGCTGATGGGCGATACCGAGACTTCAGACGTCATCGCCCGCCGCCATGAGACGCCCCCTGCCCTGGCGGCGGAACCTGCCGTCAAGTCGGCGCCCGTTGCTCCCTTGCCGTCACCGGCGCCCGTGCCCTTCCGGCGGTCCCGCGACATCGCAGGGCCTAATCCCGCCGCCATCGATGTGTGGCATTTTCTCGCTCTCGACCGGGCCCATCGCCTCCGGCTTATGGCGGACCTCACGACCCGGCCGCCGCCGCGCCGCTATTCCGGGCCGGCGAACCGCCTCGACCAGGCGTTCCGCTCGATCCTTGGGGCGGCGCAAGTGGTCAGTTTCGCGCGGCGCGGGCAGCGCGGCGAGCTTGTCACCGCCGTCTCGGAAGGCCTCGGCGTCGACTTCGAGATTGTCATCGCCTGCATCGACGATCCGACCGGCGAAGCCTTCGCGATCCTCCTGAAAGTGCTCGGCCTCGACAATATCCAGGCTCAGCAGGTGCTGCTTCTGGCCACGCCGCAGATCGGCCGCGACGTAAACGCCTTCTTCCGACTGGCTGATGTCTATGCCGCCATGGAGACTTCGGTCGCCGAGATTCTGGTCGCGGCATGGCGCGGCGATATTGTCGCCGGCCCGCGGCACGTGCCGGTCTTCGCGCCGCTGGCGACGCGCCGGCCGGCCGGGAGCCCGATCGATATCGTGCGCGACAAACCTTCCGTGCAGAACGAGCAGGCGGCACGCGACGGCACGGGCTGACTACGGCACCTTTTGGTCCTCGACGAGATCGAGGAAAGAACGGCCCTGCCGGTCTTCAATCTCGATCACCCAGAGATCCGGATCGAAGCGCTCTTCTTTTCCGATCCGCTCGGCAATTGCCTCGCGCCCGGATCGCGTCACGACACGCTGGAAGCGGCGGTCCGCCGGCTTTGAGTCGTCAAAGAATGATTGCGGCGCCGGCACGAAGAGATCGGCGGTGCCGTCCAGCCAGTCGACGACGACCAGAATGGCGCCCGCTTCCTCCGCGCCGTGTCGGGCCACCGTGGCGATGGCGCCGGCCCCATAGCAGCGCCGGATATAAGCGCCGACCCAGAAAGCGGACGTAACGCGCATCAATTGGCCGGTATGGCGCCGATCTTGATCAGTCGTGCGATGACCCGGTCGTTGGCGGTACCCTTCAACGGCAGGCCGTTGTCGAGTTCGAAACGCCGGATGGCGTCGGTGGTTTCCTCGCTTTCCCGGCCATCGACCGACACTGGCCCGTAGCCGATGTCGTTCAGCGCCGCCTGCACACGGCGATAGCGGGATTCCTCGATCACCTCCGGGCCGATCTGAGGCCGCGGCGTCGCCGCCGGCCGGATTGGCGCTGCGGGTTCGGCAGCTTCGGGCGTACGCATCGCGACCACCGGTTCAGGCTTCCGCTGGTCGACCACGGCGGGCGCCGGAGCCGCATCCGGCTCCAGCCCGAGTGCCGGAATGGGGTCCGGCTCGGCGGTCCGCGCGGCAATTGGATCGGGCATTCGCTCGACGACGGTCTCGGGTGGCCCTTGGGGCACCGCCTTGGCGCGATCGAGGATCAGTCGTGTTGGCTCGCCGGTGGCGGGCAGGCCTTCTTGCGCCTCGAAGGCGGCGATCGCCGTTCGGGTCTGGGCGCCGAACTTGCCGTCCACTGCCCCGTGATACAGGCCCTTGCCGGCGAGCGCTCTTTGCAGGTCGGCGACGA
This sequence comes from Bauldia sp., assembly GCA_039934795.1. GTDB lineage: Bacteria > Pseudomonadota > Alphaproteobacteria > Rhizobiales > Kaistiaceae > CAMCWB01. The sequence continues at coordinate 4,898 of JBDTLN010000068.1, forward strand.
GTGCGGCCGGCGGCGGCGGCGGAGCCGCTGGCTTGTCAAGGTCCGGAGGCGATTTCGGCAGCGGCGCGATCGAGCCGACATGGTCGGCGCGGCTCCGCGGTATTGGCACGGCCGCGTGCGTCTTCCTTGGGCTCGCCACTTCTGCGGGCCGGGTCGAAAAGATCGGATCGGGATGGCGGGCGCTTTGCAGGAACATCGCGTTCGAGACGATGGCGGCGGCGGTGAGCGCCATGACCACCATCCCGCCGGACATCGCGGGATTTTCAAAGACCCGGTCGACGAAGCCCGCGAGGGCGCCGCCGCCAGCGAACTGTTCGCGCTCGTCCCGGCGTGCCGCTGTGCGGGCGCGCGACTTGGCTTCAGGCACTTTTACGCTCCATGATCTCGCTCGCGGAACTATTCCCGGCGGGTTTGACGGAATCGCGGCGGCCGGCCGAGAAGGGACCGCGCAGCGGTAAAACGATGGTCGCCGTGGTGCCGGCGCCGAGTCGGCTTTCGATTTCGAGCCGCCCGCCGTGCAGCGCGGCCAGGCCCTTGACCATGGACAGGCCGAGACCGGTGCCGGCGAAGCGGCGGTGGTAGGTCGAATCGACCTGGACGAACGGCGTGCCGATACGGGTGAGATCAGCGTCGGATATGCCGATGCCTTCGTCGCGCACCGCGATGAAGACGTGGTGCCGATCCCAGCGCGCGCCCACCGAGACGGCGCCGCGCCGGTCGCTGAACTTGATCGCGTTGGACATGAGGTTGATCAGCATCTGCCGACAGGCCCGGCGATCGGCGACGATGTCGGGCGTCTCCGCCGGCATGTTCACCGTCAGCAGAACGCCTTCGCGCTCGGCCTGGTGCGCCAGCATCTCGCGGCAGCTCTCGATCAGCGGCACAACCGCGAACCGCTCGACGGCGAGATCGAACATGCCCGACTCGATCTTCGACATATCGAGAATGCCGTTGACGACTTCGAGGAGGTGGTCCCCGGATTCGTGGATCAGGCGCGCATATTCGCGCAGGCGCACTGCGTCCGGTGGCGCCACCGGATCCTGCTCGAGAATCTGCGAGAAGCCGATGATGGCGTTGAGCGGCGTGCGCAACTCGTGGCTCATATGCGCGAGGAAGTGGCTCTTGGCGAGATTGGCCCGTTCGGCGGTCTCGCGCATCCGCAGCAGTTCAGCGTCGCGAACTTTCCGTCGGCTGATGTCGCGCGTGACCGCTACCACGGCCCGCGTCGTGCCCAGTGGATCGGTCGCCGGCCGGCAACCCATCTCGACGTCGACGAAGGTTTCCCTCGCCGGGTCGTCGGCGTCGCGGCAGCGCAGCCTGAATTCGACCGAGACCGGCTTGCCCGAGTTGAACGCGACGGAGAGCGCCTTCAGATAGGCCGGGCGGTCGGCGAGGTGGATGCAGCCGAAAAGGCCATCGCCGAGGAGTTCGTCGGTGCGGAGGCCGGTCAGGCTGCGTGCCGCCGGCGAGGCAAACTCAACGTCGCCATTGGCGGCGTGACGCGTGATCATGTCCGTGGCGTGATCGGCAAGCAGGCGATACCGCTCTTCGCCGCGCCGCGCGGCCCGGGCAAAATCGCGGGCAATGCTCTCGAGCCGGACGGCAATACCGCCGGCGTAGAGGATCGCCGCCGGTATGGCGACGGCACTGAGCCAGGTGTTGTCGGCGGAGCGTGCGACGAGGAGGCCGACCCACTCGGCGCCGACCAGCCCGAAGAAGCCGAGGATGGCGATACCTGCAGCAGCGCCCGTTACCCGTCGCGATCCGGAGAGCGCCGCCTCGAACGGCACGACGGCAAGCCAGACCAGCACCACCGAACGGTGTCCGCCGGTCGTGGCGGCGAGCCAGACGATCAACCCGGTCAGCACCGCGGCGGAGAGAAAATGCGCGGTTTCGAGTCGCCCCGTCCGCGACAGGTAGAAGGCAACGGCCAGCGGCAGGACCAGCCAGGCGAAGATGGCGACCTGGGCGAGGGAAACCGGCCCAATGGCGGCAAGGCTCAGTGGCAGTATTGCGAGGGCGACCAGGGCCAGCCCGAAATGTGCCGCGATGAAAGAGCGGTGGCGGAGCGCGCGCAAGTCGTCGTCTGCGGCCGCCTGATGGACGAAGCCGTCGAGAACCTTGCCGAGGATGGGAAAGGCCACGTTCCTGTCCAACCGATGCCTGCGCCTCTTAATGCGGCCTCAAATCTGACAAATCCTGCTTAAGCAATGCTGAAGCCGCCCAACAAAGATTGGCGATATGGCGCGACGAAAAGCCGGAATTCCGCCAAGGCGCAGAAAAGCCGCGAAAGAGACCGGCTGCGGTTTGGCTAATCGGTACAGTTTGAATCGATTTGCAGATGCCCTCTGAACGCCGCTTTCAATTGATGCTGTTACGACAGGCGTCAGACCGCAGTTCATGCGGCACCGGTTCAGATGCAACTGGAAAGGGTAGGCAGATGTTTCTCATTCGGGCAGCCTTCTGGCTGACGCTGGCGGTGATGTTCATTCCCGCCGATCCCATGACCGGAACCGAAGCGCCGCGTGTCGGCGCACTCCAGGCTCTGGGCGCCGCGCAAGCGACCGTGGCGGACCTCTCTTCGTTTTGCGAGCGCAACCCCGATGTTTGCATCACCGGCAACGCGGCCTTCCGCGTCTTTTCGGAAAAGGCGCAGAACGGGGCGCGCATGATCTACCGCTATTTTGACTCTACCGCCGGCGAGGAGACAAAGGACAGTGCAAAGTCCGGGACGCTGCGCGGTGAAGACCGGGCGCCGGCATGGCGCTCTCCCCGTGCCCCGGGCGCGGCCTGAATCATCGATCGCTGCTGACTGAACTTGCTGGCGGGCAACTCTCCTCCGGCGCCGCGAGCGGCCATCCTGCCCACGCCGCTCGCGGTCCTTTTTTCCCTTTGTTTGCACGGCGGACGCTCGGCGCTATATGTCGCCCATTGCAGCGGAGCTGCCGGCTTCATGACCATCGACCAGATCACAGAGGATTTCGCGCTTCTCGACGATTGGGAAGACCGCTATCGCTACGTCATCGAGCTCGGCAAGACCCTGACGCCCCTCCCCGATTCCGATCGGACGGCCGAGAACAAGGTGCGGGGCTGCGCCAGCCAGGTCTGGCTGGTGACGCGGGTGGCACGAAGCGACGCCGGTGCGCGCCTGCATTTCATCGGCGATAGCGATGCCCACATCGTCCGGGGCCTGGTAGCGATCGCCATCGCC
>JBDTLN010000069.1:0-8055 GCA_039934795.1 Bauldia sp.
GTAAACCTTGCCGGTGTCGGAGATCAGGTACGAGCTGCCGGCCGAGCCATCGCTGTTGTTACGCGAAACCTCGGCGAGGAGTTTCTCGAAGTCGGTCACGTAGCGGTCGACCGCTGTGCGGAACTCCTGATCGCGCTGATACTTCTTTCGAATCTCGTCGAAGGTCTGCTGGCCCTGCAGCGTGTAGAGGCGCCGCGTGAAGACGTTGTGCTCGCCGCGACGGTGCCGCTCCCACAACTCGACCGAAGCGTCGTGGTCGATGGCGCGGGCGATATCGGCCGCAAGGACGTTGAGCGGTCCCGGCGCGCCGGCCGCCGCCTGCGGCGCCCGCTGACCATTGCCATTGGCAACAGGGGCGGGGGCTGGCGTCTCAGCGCCACTCGGCGCTTCCGCGGCTTCGTCTGCGCCCTCTTCGTCGCGGGATGCGCGACGCAGAAGATCCGAAACCCAGCCGCGATCCTCGCCGCCTGAACTGGCGGGTTTCTCGGAGACAACGCGGGCGACCTGCGGCGGCGCGGCGGTGCGTGGCGTCTGGCGAGGCGCCGCGGGCTTCGGCGTCTCAATCTTGGCCACCGGCACCGGAGCCGGGCGTGCTTCGCGGCCGCCACCGTTGGTCGCGGCGGGCCGGCGCACTTCGGCGGGGCGGATCGGCACAGGCGCCGGCGCTTCACTAACGGCTATCGCGGCGCCAGAGACTTCGGCTCCGACGGCCTGGGCGACCGGCTGCATCTCGGCGCGATGCGCGATCTGTCTCGGCTCGCCGAGCGCCGGGCTCGACAGATCGAGAGTCTTGCCGTGCCGGCTGATGATCTCGGAAAGTTCGCCAAGGGCGCGGATCTGATCGGAAACGACGCGCCGCATGGCGTCGGCGCTTTCGCGCGTCTCTTCCGGCAGTTCGAGGATGCCGCGCTTGATCTCGTCGCGGGCGTCGCCAACGTCGCGCTGCAGCTCCTGCGCCACCTGGCGCATCTCGCGCGTTGCTTCGGTGAACTTGCGCGAGGCTTCGCCGACGGCAAGACCCATCTCCTCGACGAGCTGACGGTTGGCTTCGCGGACCGCTTCGGCCGCCTTGCGGCCTTCGGTGGTCGCCGTACGGTTCATCGTCTCGAAGTTTTCGATGACACCCTTGGTGGCGCCGGCCGTATTCTCGGTGAGCATGCGGCTGACAGCCGTTGCGCGCTCCTCGGCAGTTTTCAAGGTCTCGCCGATAATGCGCGTGAACGAGCGCATCATGCCGTCGAGTTCTTCGCTGCGCGCACGCAGCCCGGCCGAGAGGTTCTCCAGCGCCGGACGGCGCTCGTCGACCGTCGCCTCGATCGCCTTGTTGACCTCGGCGATGTTCTTGGTCGCTTCGGTCAGCGAATGGCTTTGCGACTCGAAGCGGTTGGTCACCATGCTGACGCCGTCGAGAATTTCGCGGGTGACGTCCCGCAGCTTGGCGATCTGGTTGGAAAGCTCGCTCGACGAGAGTTCGGTCGACTCGATGGCGTGGTTGATCGCCGCGGTGAAGTCACCGGACTGGGAGCCCAGGCTCACCTCGATCTTGCGGAGGTTGTCCGCGGTCCCGGCGAGAAGGCCGTTGAGCAGCTCGTTGGACCGGGCGATGCGCTCGACGATGTCGGTAACGTCGGTGCGCAGCCTGTCGTTCGTGGCGCTGAACGTCGCTGCCACACGCTCGCCGCTGTCGATCAGCGTACGCGCCGCCTCGTCACTGCGATTGACGACCATCGAGACGATGTCCGAGCCGCGTTGGTCGAGGGTACGCAGAAGGGCGTTCGAGCGGCTGTCGAGGAGGGTGGCGAGCTCGTTGGAACGAGCGCCGAGAACATCGTTGAACTCGCGGGTGCGCTTCTCGAGATTTTGCGTGACATCGACGGCGCGCTCGCCAAGGACGGCCTCGATCTCGCGCATTGCCCGGTCGAAGGCAGCCGAAGCGGCAGTGGCCGTCTCCTGGAGGTTCTGGGTGGCACCCCCCGACTTGACGACAAGTTGCTCGGTGACCTCAGCGATGGCGGCGCGGACGCGCGCGGCGGCTTCCTCGGTGACCGACACCGTGCGAACCGCGATGCTGTCGGCGAGTTCGTCTGTCCGTTCCTTGAGCCGGGCGCCGACTTCGATCAGGCGGCCGTCGATGACGGCCGCAAACTCGGATTGGCCGGTGCTAAAGGTCTCGGCGATCTCGCGCGTCCGTTCGATCAGGGTCTGGTTGATCTGGCGCGAACGGTGGTCGAGGGCTTCGGCGATGCGGTGCGCGTTGCTCTCAAGCGACTCGGAGACGGCGTCGATTCGCGAGCGGACCGATTCCCCGAAGTCGGTGAGCTGGGTGGTGAGCGAGTTCTCCATCGACTGGGCATGTTCGCCAACGAGGTTGACGAGAGCAGGCCCGCGCTCCTCCAGGAGCTCGTTGATGGATACGAACCGCTCTTCCATGCCTTGTGCGACTTCGAGGGTCTTGTCGTAGATCGAGGTGCCGGACGAGATGATCTTGTCGTGGATCGACACACCGCGGCTTTCGATGGCGTTGGCGACATCGCGGCCGGAGGCAAGAATCTTCTGGTGGATCGAAACGCCCCGGCTTTCGATGGCGTCGCCAACGTGCTGCGTCGCTTCGACAATCGAGTCGTAGATCGACGTGCCACGGCTCTCGATGGTGTCGGCGATCTCGCGGCTCGACGACACGATGCGCTCGTGGATGGACGCACCGCGGGTCTCGATCTCGTTGGAGATGGCGCTGCCCGATTCGACGATGCTCTGGTGGAGAGTGCTGCCCTGCTCGACAATGCGGTCGGCGATGCGGGTGCCGGTCTCGAGGATCCGCTCATGGATGGCGCCGGCGCGCGACGCAACCGTCTCTGCGATCTCGTTGCCGGAAGCGATGATCGTCTCGTTGATCTTCATGCCGCGGACGGCGATTGCCTTGGCGACTTCGCCGCCAACCGACGCCAGCCGTTGCGTCAGCTCGGTGCTGCGCTCGTCGAACGTCTCGTAAACGGCATTCGAGGCGGCGTTGATAGCGCTCTTCAGCGCAGTGGTGCGCGTCTCGATGAGGTTGGCCATGCCTTCCCCGGTCGAGGCAAGGCGTTCGTTGAGTTCGGTTCCGTTGACCGAGATTGCCTCGAAGATGCGGTCGCCGGTGCGCGACAGGCGGTCGGCCAACTCGCCGCCACGGATGGTAATCGTCTCGGCAATGCGGGTGCCCGTCTCGTCGAGCTTGTCGTTGATCTCCTGGCCGCGAAGGGCAAGGTCGACGAGCAGCGAGTCGCTGTTGCTCTTCAGCGCTTCGTTGACCTCCTTGACGTGCATCGAAATGGTTTCGGCGGCGAGGTTGCCGGTCTCGGAAATCGAACGGGTGATGTCCTCGGTGCGACCCTCGAAACCCTCGATGATGTCGGTCCCGACCCTGGCCAGCGTCTCGTTTACCTCGCGACCGCGCTCGGCGATGGTGTCGGCCATGGTGCGGGCCGTTGCCTCGAGCGTGTCGTTGATCTCGGAACTGCGGGCGAGCAGCGCCTCGGTGACCTCATTGCCGGTCTGGGCGAGGGACACCGCGACGTCGTTCACCGTGTCGCCGAGGCGCCGGACGAGATCCTCGCCGCGAGCGGTCATCTGGCCGACCATCGTCTCGCCGGCATCGGCGAGCGCGACGGTGATCTGCTCACCACGGTCGGTGAGGGCCATGGTTATGCGATTGCCGGCGTGGGTGACGTTTTCGGCAATCGACTCCGAGGCGATGCGGAGGTCCTTGGAGAGCGATTCCTGCGCCGAGACGATCGAGGTGCGGACGCGCTCCGAATTGATGACGATCGCTTCGCGCTGACCGGCGAGGTCATCGATCAACGAGCGCATACGCGTTTCGTTGTCGCCGTAGGATCGCTCGAGCGCCGAAACTTCGTTGTGGACGAGAAGCTCCAGTTCGCTGGCGCGGGCGAGGGCACGCTCGATGCCGTCACCGACGGCGGCAACCTCGCGGCGGATCGCCTGGCTGACCTTGACGACGGCGTCGGTAGCGATGTCCTCCGGCTCGGCAAGGCGGGCCGCAACGTCGGTGATCGTGCGCGCCGCAATGCGCATTTCCTGTGTGCGCCACGTCATCGAGGCGATCGCCCAGATGAAGCCAATCGGCACGGCGAGGAGGAGGGCGAAATTGACGAGGCGAGGGGAACTGAAGATGTCGCCACTGAAGAGCGGTGTATCCGATGCGCCGAGACCGAATCCGAAGATGACCACGGCCCAGAAGATCGAGAGAACGAAGGCGGCCGGATAGATCAGCCGCGACGGGCGGCGCTGCAGCCCGTAAACAGGAGTAGCCCGCCGGTCGTCGTTGGCCGGAGGACGATTGCGCTGCGCGGCCCTCGGGGCACGCGGCTGCGGCGGGGCATCTTCGTCGAAGGCGCGGGGCGCTGGTTCCGGTTCGGGCCGCGAAGATGGCGCCTCGGCCCGACGGGGGGGCGGGGATGTCTCGCTGTTGCGGCGTGGCGGAGCGGGTGTCCTTGACGCCTCGGGCCGCCGGGCGAGTTCGCCGCGGCGCACCGGATCGGGGGCAGCCGCGGCACGGGACGGGGGACGATCCCGGCCGGCGCGGGGAGAAGCCCCTTCTCCCGCCGAATCTTCAGTCTGTGCGCCGAAATCCAGCCGCAGCGCCTCTTCCACCGCTGAAAGGGCCGCATCGTTCGGATTCTTGGTTCTTGGATTAGTCGCCATTTTTTGCCTCGCGTCCGTACTCAAAACACAACCGGCCGCCGAGCCGGACCGACAGGTCCGACACGCTCGCACTCTGTTCCGCGACAGGATTTGGCGGCTTCCGCATCACGCCGGCACCCCCGTATCGCAGCACATACTCAGCGCCGAACCGAAAAACACCGGTCCAGGTGGCCTCTATACCCCTGCCGCTAAGCCATCCTAATGGCACATTGATGGCAGTGGAACAATAAAACCGGGTCGGGATCAAGGCGGAGCGAAGCTTGCAAATACCCGATTTGAGGGCTGTTTTAGCGTTCGTGGATAACTTCGCCGGAGACGGCGACCGGGCCGCCGCGCAGCGCTCCGCCGATTCGGCCTGTGGCGCGGTTAGCGTTAACGATGTTTTAAGATTTCGGGGCTCGGTTAACCGTGACCGGCTGCAATGTCGGCCTCGCTGCGCCGTTCGGAGGAAACGGCCCGGCACGGAAATACGAGGCCTCGCAACGACATGAACGACCGACTGACCACGGAAAGTCAGGCGATTGCCCCAGTCCTGGATTGGGCGCATCTCGCCCGACAGACTATGGGCAATGCTGCGTTGCAGCGCGAAGTGCTCATGCTGTTTGACGAGCACGCCGCGCGCGTGCTGGCTGAAATCAAGGGGGCCGCCGGCGCCGCCGGGCGGCGCGAGGCGGCGCACGCCCTGGTCGGATCGGCGCGCGGCATCGGGGCGTTTGCGGTGGCGCGGGCGGCGAGCGCAATCGAGGCCGAGACGCATGATTCGGAAGCCGGAATAGATATGCTGGAGGCGGCGATCGCGGCCGCCCGGCGTGCCATCGCGGAGCATCTTTCGGAATAGCGGGCCATCCGCTATAGAGGCCCCGCATCTGGCGGCCGGCGATCGTTCCGGATTAGTTCCCTCCCGCAAACAACGCAGTCGAGAATGGCGAAAATCACGTATATCGCGGCCGACGGGACGCGCACCGAAGTCGAAGCGGAAAACGGCTCGACGGTCATGGAAAACGCCATTCGGAATGGTGTTGCCGGCATCGAGGCCGAATGCGGCGGCGCCTGCGCCTGCGCTACGTGTCACGTCTATGTCGATGAGGCTTTCAAGGAGATCGTCGGCGAGCCGGAGCCGATGGAAGAGGACATGCTCGATTTCGCCTTCGACGTTCGGCCGAACTCCCGCCTTTCCTGCCAGATCCGGGTGCGAGCCGAGCTGGACGGGCTCACGGTGACGGTGCCTGAGCGTCAGGGCTGAGTGAATCCGGCGCGAACGGGTAGGACGGCGATTCGTTTGCTCTTGGTGGCCGCCTTCTGGGAACAGACTTGCTTTGCTTCCGGATTTTTGGCCGCTAGTTGTCGCCGCGCTTGAGAAAATGATGGCTTGGTGCCGCGCATGAACGATGTTCCCATGAACCCTGTGATCGAAACCGACGTCGTGATCGTCGGGGCCGGGCCTGTCGGCCTCTTCGCCGTCTTCGAACTCGGGCTCCTCGACATAAAGTCGGCGCTGGTCGACATCCTCGACAAGCCGGGCGGGCAATGCGCCGAGCTCTACCCGGAGAAGCCGATCTACGACATCCCCGGCTATCCGATCATCACGGGCGAGGGGCTCGTTCAAAAACTCGTCGAGCAGATCAAGCCGTTCAATCCGACCTTCCATCTCGGGCGCATGGTCGAGGGCCTGCAGCGGGAGCCGGACGGCCGGTTCCGGCTGGCCACCGACGCGGGCGACACGTTCCTCTGCAAGGCGGTGGTGGTCGCGGCCGGCGGCGGCTCGTTCCAGCCGAAGCGGCCGCCGGTTCCGGGCATCGAAGCCTATGAGGGCAGCTCGGTTTTCTATTCCGTTCGCAAGATGGAGGAGTTCCGCGGGCACGACGTTCTCATCGTCGGCGGCGGCGACTCGGCGCTCGACTGGACGCTCAACCTGCAGCCGCTGGCGAAGAGCCTGACGCTTCTCCACCGGCGGGACGAGTTCCGAGCGGCGCCGGACAGCGTCAACAAGATGCGGGGGCTGGTCGAGAGCGGCAAGGTCAAGCTGGCGATCGGGCAGGTCAGCGGGCTGAAAGGCGAGGGCGGCAAGCTCAGCCATGCCGTGATCAAGGACAAGGAAGGGGTGGAGGCCGATCACCCGACGACGCGGATGCTGCCCTTCTTCGGCCTGACCATGAAGCTCGGACCGGTGGCCAACTGGGGTCTCAATCTCGAGGAGAACCTGGTACCGGTCGACACGGCGAAATTCCAGACCTCGGAGCCGGGCATCTTCGCCATCGGCGACATCAACACCTATCCCGGCAAGCTGAAGCTGATCCTCTGCGGCTTCCACGAGGCGGCGCTGATGGCGCAGGAAGTGGTGCACCTGGTCTATCCAGGCAAGCGCATCGTCTTCCAGTACACGACCTCCTCCTCGAACCTGCAGAAGAAGCTCGGCGTCATCTGAGTCAGGGCTTCTCCTTCCGTCGAAAGACGATGTTGCTGGCGACGTAGCTATCGTTGGCGCCGGCGTTGTCGGTGGTGACGCGGTAGGCAGCCTCGGCGATCTGCATGGTCATGGTCGCCTTCCGCTCCTCCTTCGTCCTGGTGTCGACGAAATCGCCCGAGAGGGTGAGGTTGTCGCCTTCGGCGGTGCCGGCGAACACCGTCGACCGGATGTTTGGCGCGTCGAAGGTGCCCTCGTAGTGGCCGTCGCCTTTTGCGGAGATGGTGGCGTTGACAGCGCGGGAGTTGCTCGCAACGACGCAACGGCCTTTCTGCTCGATCAGCGCGCCTTCGACGAGGGTCGCCACGATCCGGCAATAGACCCGCTCCGGCGCGGCCTTCGGGGTCAGCCGCACCTCGCCATTGCCGATCCATTCGCCGACGAGGCGGGCGAGGAGCGGATCGTCGGCGCCTTTCGCCGGGGCGGTGCCAAGCGCCAGGCCGACCGCTATCAATGTGGCTCCGAGGCCGGCAGCTTGGCGGGTTTGGCGACGGGGCGGGGCGCTTTCTCGAACCATCTACTCGCTACTCCGGCGATCAAGGCGGGCATGACGACGAGGTCGCCCGCGACCGCCACGACCAAGGTTATGGCGGCGATGTAGCCGAACAATGCAATGGTAGGAAGACCGCTGGTCAAGGCCGTCGACAGGCCGCAGATGACAACCAGCGTGGTGCCGATCAGTACAGGGCCGACCTCGCGCGACGCATCGATCAACCGGTCGCGGAGACTGTGGGCCGGGTTGCCCTGCACCAGAAAGCGATTGATGTAGTGAATGGTGTCGTCGACGGCGATGCCAAAGGCCACCGTGAGGGCGATGACGCTGGTCATCTGCATGCCCCGGCCGAGGAGGAAGAGAAGGGCTCCGGTGGCGAAAAGCGGGAGCGTGTTGG
>JBDTLN010000070.1:0-8034 GCA_039934795.1 Bauldia sp.
AGTGGCGCCGTCGGCCGCGGCGGCACGGATCAGCCGTTCGGCTTCCGCCACGTTCGCTTCGACATGCGTGCCGCTGCGCATCTGCACCGCGGCGGCGCGGAAAACTGCCATTTGCCGATCCTTGGCTGCCCAACGCCCTTATATCGGTCAGCCGGCGGGCCGGACAACCCTTGCAAACACCAGCACATCCACCGACCTCGCCCCGCCGCGCATGAGGGCCCGCGTCGCGGCCTTGACGGTGGCGCCGGTGGTGTAGACGTCGTCGACCAGCACCACCCGCCGATCGGCGATTGCGTTGCGCTCTTCCTGCGGCACGCGGAACGCCCCGCGCACGTTGCGGTCGCGCTCGCCGACGCTGAGCCCAACCTGCTGCGGCGTCGCCTTGATGCGGTGAAGCGCGGCCGCTGCGAGAGGCTTGCCGGCAATCGTCGCGATCCCCTTCGCGAGGAGCGCCGACTGGTTGAAGCGCCGCCACCAGAGCCGCCGCCGGTGCAGCGGCACGGGGAGGATGAGGTCGGCCTCAGCCACCAGTTCGGCGCCGGCGCGCGCCATCCACGCCGCCATCCACGACGCCCGGTCGAGGCGGTCGCGATATTTGAGACCATGCACCAGCCGCCGCGCGACATCGTCGAAAGCGGCCACCGCCCGGCAGCGCGCGAAGGGCGGCGGATCGGCGATCGCCTCGGCCGAGAGCGCGCCCTCGCCGAGGTCGTAGGCAAAGGGAATGCCGAGGCTGGCGCAATACGGCCTTTCGATCAGTCGCAGATTGCCCCAGCACACCGCACAGAGCGTCCCCGCATTGGCCACCCGCTTGCCGCAGGCAAGACAGTGCGGCGGCAGCGCCACGTCGGCAAGGCGCCCGCCAAGCGCCCGAGCATTTGCCGCGAGCCGCTTCCCCGGGGAGCGCGCGCCGACAATGCCAACGTCGCGGTCCATCGCAAAGTGCCTAGCGCAGCCCGGCGATCGTCAGCACGGCACCATTCTCGCCATCGCATTGCTGGCACACCACGAAGAGCCGGTCGCCGACGATCAGCGCGTCGCTTGGCCGGAAGGCGCCGGTCGTCAGGTCAATGACCTTCTCGATCGCCAGCGTCTCGGCCGACAGCACCCAGATCCTGCCGTCGAGGCCAAGGGCGACGACGCTGGCATCGTCGGCGACGATCACATTGATCATCTGGTCGACGTCCCGCCGCGCGACCTCGCGGCCACTTGCCGGGTCGATAGCGACGATCAGCCCCTGCGCATTGTCTTCACCGATGCGCCCGCCAGCGAAGACGCGGCTGGAATTGGTGGCGACGTCCCAGAACGACGCGCCGTCGATGACGATATTGTCGACCGCGAGGCTGTCCGGGTCGATCATGTTGACGATGCCGCCACGGACATGCGCCACCCAGATCTTGCCGAGCCCCGCCGCGAGCGCCTGACCCCATTCGCCGAGCCAGACAGTCTGGGCCTGTTTGCCGGTCTTGAGATTGATCGCGAGCGCGCGGCTGTCGGCGGAACTGCAGTCCTGAAGCGTCAGCACCCACACCGCCTTGTCGGTAACGGCGATGTCCTGCGGGCAATCCTTGAGCGACGCCAGACGCTTGCCCTTCGCCGCCCCAGGCGCTTGCATCCAGACCGATTTGTCGGTTTGGACCAGCGAAAATACCCTGCCGTCGGCTGTCGCTTCCATGCCGACCGGCAAGCGACCGACATTGACGCGGCGGATAAGCGCACGGCTGTCCGGATCCAGTTCCGCGATCGTCCGCTGGCCACTTTCCGCGACCCAAAGGGAGTGGCCATCGAAGGCGACACCCTCGGCCCATTTGCCGACCGCCGTAACCTGAGGCTCGATCGTCAGCGATCGCGCGACGACCGGCGTCGCGTCAGCCGGCTCGTCCTCCGGCGGCGCGTTGGCGAACATGTCCTCGTCAGAGGGCGACGTCGACGGCGAGGGCGAGGGCGTGGACGCGGGGGCGGGCGCGGCAGCACCTTGCAGTTCCTCGAGGCGCGCCACCGCCATTTCGCCAAAGATCGTACCCTTGTAGCGGGCGATATAGGCTTTCAGCACCGCGGCGCTCGTCGTGCCCTGCGCCGCCGCCCACGCCGCGGCCGCCTCGGTGAGGAGCGAGCCTCCGGGCTCCGAAACGGGCTTGCTTGCCGTGCCGGCATCGGCCGGCTGGGACGCGGACGATGCCGAAGCGCCATTGAGGAAGATCGCCTCGCCGCCGAGCGTCCCGTAGGTAAACGGCTCCTGCTCGCCGGCGGTCGCTGCGACCACGTCGTCGCGGACCTGTCCGAATAGCAGCCGAATCTCCAGCCCGGGCTTGCCAAGATACTTCACCAGCGCCGTGGCATACGGACTGTTACCGGCCCGCCCGTCGCTGGCGACGGTACCTTCCCGAGCTGCATAGGCGATCAGCTCGTTGGCGTTCGGCTCGACCCGCGCCAGGCCTCGTCCGACGCTCCGCTTGCCGCCGCTGGCGGCGAGCTTGAAGGGGTTGTTGCGGCAGGCGTCGAGAATTATCAGGCGAAGTTTGGTCGCTCCGGATACCGCCGTCCTGACATTGTCGAGCGGCACCGCTTCGAACTCGACATCGGTCGCCTGCGCCAGCGTCGCGTCGACCGGCACCAGATAGTTCGTGCCGCCCACCTCGACACCGTGGCCGGCGTAGTAGATCAGCGCGGTCTCGGCGCCGCGGGCGTTCGCCGTGAATTCCTTGAGGGCGCGACGAAGGCCCGCCTGATCGAGATCGCGGAGTTCGGTGACCTCGTCGAATCCGGCGCCGCGAAGCGCCTTGGCCAGCGCTGCCCCGTCGTTCTTGGGATTGGCGAGTTCCGAAACGTTGGCGTAGGCGGAGTTGCCGATCACCAGGGCGACCCGGGTTCCCGCCATCACCGGGAGCGTGGCGACCGGGAAGAGAAAGACCGTCAGCAGAATCGCAACAACCGAGCGCATGCCATTGCCCTTCACATCATCAGCCCGTTCTCAAGGCTGAAGAAAAGCGCGCGCCGGCCGCCCGCCCCGTATCGTCGCAAACAGTGCTGCGATTACCGGCGGATGGCAAGCCGCGACGAGCCCCTTACCGAAGTTTCAGACAGCAACCTCTGCTTTGACGCCCCGTGGCCCGCACCCCATAACTCCCGGCATGACGGGACCGATCCGGCTCTTCGACAAGCAGCTCCTCGACCAGCGCCGGCGGCGGGCACTGCAAGCCGGCACGGCGGGCGCCGACTTCCTTTATCGTGCTGCTGCCGATGACATCATCGAACGCCTGCAGGCCGTAACGCGTCGTTTTGCGCTTGCCGCGGAAATCGGCAGCCCGAACCACTATCTGGCCGACTGCCTTGCCGCGCACGGCGTGGACAAGGTTGTCCGCCTCGACCGGCTGCCCGAAACGCTCCGCCAAAGTCGCCATCCGGTCGTCGCCGGCGACGCCGAAGCCCTGCCCTTTGCACCGGCAAGCCTCAACCTCGCCGTCTCTGCGCTGCACCTGCAGTGGCTCGACGATCTTCCCGGCGCCCTCGCCCAGCTTCGTCGCGCCCTGAAGCCGGACGGGCTGCTTGTCGCTTCGCTGCTCGGAGGCGACACCCTCGCCGAGCTTCGCCAGGCCATGACAATCGCCGAGACCGAGGTCACGGGCGGCGCATCGCCGCGCGTTGCGCCCTTCCTTGAGCTACGCGATGCCGGCGCCCTCCTCCAGCGCGCCGGGTTCGCCCTGCCTGTAATTGACACCGATCGGCGGACCGTGCGCTACGACTCGGCGCTCCACCTCATGCGGGATCTCCGCGCCATGGGCGCCGCCAACGCCCTCCTCGAGCGCGACCGCCGGCCGCTTCGGCGCGCGGTGCTTATGCGTGCCGCCGCCATCTACGCCGAACGCTTTGCCGATCCGGATGGCCGGGTGCGGGCAACGTTCGACATCGTCTCAATGTCCGGCTGGGCGCCCGCCGAGGGCCAGCAGAAGCCGCTGAGGCCGGGCAGCGCAACGGCGCGCCTCGCCGATGCGCTGAAGACGAATGAACGTCCCGCCGGGGAAAAGGCGGGCCGCTAGCCGGTCGCGAATGCGGGAAGTTACGGTGCGGGGGCGCTGTTGCCGGCCAGCGTGGCCGCGTAGCCGTTGTAGAAATTGTCACGCAATGTCGCCCCGACGGCGGTCACACCGACGATAATCACGACGGCCACGAGACTGCCGATCAGGGCGTACTCGATCGCCGTACTGCCGCTCTCGTCGCGGAGAAATCGGCTCACGATATTCGGTCGCCGACACACGGTCGGACTATTCCCGTTCTTGCGCATGGCCGGGCACGCTTTGCGTTTGCGTTTCGCTCGCGATGGAGCCGGTTGTGATCGGATCGACCACGGTGGCTGCGTCGACCGTCCTATCGTTGCGCGCCGAGACGCCGCCCAACATGATGGAGACGACGCCGGCCACCGCGACAGCGATGGGCACGAATGCGGTCAGAGGACTTTGGCGCGGGCGCGTCGCCCCGCCGGAGGCGATGAGAATGTCCTCGTAAAGTGTCTTTGCCATGAGGCCCGCAACTCGCACACGCCAGATTCCGGATCGATAGGCGAGTGTCGGCGGCAACTCATAAAAGATCGATTAATGAAGCTATTAAAGGTTCGTCGGCCGGGGGCATCGGAAATTCACGCAAGTCGCGTGGCCTGACCCACTTCAGCGACTGCCCCTCATCGCCCCGCGGCGTGCCTTGCCAGCGCCGGCATATATAGAGCGGCATCAGAAGGTGAAAATCCGGATAACGGTGGCTGGCAAAAGTTAACGGCGCCAGACACGCCTCTTTCGTCTCAATTCCAAGTTCCTCGCGCAGCTCACGGACAAGCGCATCCTCGGGCGCCTCGCCCGCCTCGACCTTGCCGCCCGGGAACTCCCACAGCCCCGCCATCGCCTTCCCCTCCGGCCGCTGCGCGATCAACACCCGGCCGTCGGCATCGACGAGAGCGCAGGCCGCCACGAGGAGGAGCTTCACAGTCGAAGCGACGATCAACTGCGGTAGCTGCCGTTGATATCGATGTAATCGTGGGTGAGGTCGCAGGTCCACACCTGGTCCTCGCCGGAGCCGAGGCCGAGATCGGCGGTGATGACGATGTCCTGGCGTTTCATGTACGCCGAGGTCGCCGCCTCCGAGTAGGCCAGGTCGCGCTCGCCTTTGACCGCAACGCGGATGTCGCCGAAGGAGATCGCCAGCCGATCGCGGTCGGCCGGCTCGCCGGCCTTGCCGACCGCCATGACGATCCGGCCCCAGTTGGCGTCCTCGCCGGCGATCGCCGTCTTGACCAGCGGCGAGTTGGCTATGGAGAGGGCGACGCGACGCGCCGAGGCGCGTGACACCGCGCCCTTGACGCGCACCTCGACAAACTTCCGCGCTCCCTCACCATCCTTGACGACGAGATGGGCGAGTTCGAGGAGAAGCTCATTCAGCGCTGCGCGGAATGCGCCAAGCCGCCGGTCGCGCACGTTTGCGATGCGCTCTCCGCCCGCAGCGCCCGTGGCGAACAAAAGCAGGGTGTCGGATGTCGACGTGTCGCTGTCGACGGTGATCGCGTTGAACGAAGAGCGGACTCCCGCGCCGAGCAGCGCCTGCAGCACCGGCGCCGCGATCGGCGCGTCGGTGACGACGAAGGAGAGCATGGTCGCCATGTCGGGCGCGATCATCCCCGCCCCTTTTGCGATGCCGTTGATGGTTACTGTCGTCCCGCCGAGGCTGACCCGGCGCGAGGCGCCCTTCGGGAACGTATCGGTAGTCATGATCGCCCGCGCCGGATCGATCCACGGACCGGAGCTCAGCCGCTCCGCCATGCCGCCAAGCACGCCGCGGAACTTGGTCGCGTCGAGCGGCTCGCCGATCACCCCGGTGGAGGCAAGGTACACTTGCCTGGCCTGGCAGCCGACGGTCTCAGCGACCATTGCCGCCGACGTCTTCACCGTCTCGCGGCCGCGCTTGCCGGTGAAGGCGTTGGCATTGCCCGAGTTAACGAGCAGCGCCCGGGCCTTGCCGCCAGACGCCAGCGCGGCACGGCACCAGTCGACCGGCGCCGAGGGGCATTTGGACCGGGTGAAGACACCACCGGCCTCCGTGCCCTTGTCGAAGACGGCGAGCAGCACGTCGGTCCGGTTCTTGTATTTGATGCCGGCTTCGGCGGTGGCGAAACGAACGCCGCCGATCGGCGGCAGCGCGGCGAACGCGGCGGGCGCAAGCGGCGAGACGGCTGCCATGGCGTCGAGATACCCCCCGGATTCCCGACGCGCTACGGCGCCGGAGCCGGTTCCGGCGGCGTCGGTGCGGGGTCGGCGGGTGCCGCGGGCATGGCGGCCGGATCGGCCGGAGCCGCCGCCGGCTCCTCCATGATGACGACCTTGACTCCCTCGCGCACCGCCGCGGTCTCCTTCTTGAGGAAGTCCGTCAGCATCTCCTGGCGGATGGCCTGGGCCCGCGTCTCGAAGGTGGGCGCCGCCTGTTTCCGTTTCTCGGTGAGCTTGATGACATGCCAGCCGAACTGGGTCTGCACCGGAGCCTTGGTGTAGGCGCCGACGTCGAGCTTGAATGCGGCGTCTTCGAAAGGCTGCACCGTCTTGCCCTTAGAGATGAAGCCGAGATCGCCGCCGCCGGCGCCCGAGCCTGGGTCACCCGACTTCTCCGTCGCCAGCTTCTCGAAATCGCCACCCTTGTCGAGCTCGGCGATGATCGCCTTGGCTTCGTCCTCGGTCTTCACGAGAATATGATAGAGGTGCAGCTCGTCTTCCGGCACGAACTTCGCCGCCTCTTCCTCGTAGCGCTTCTTGATCGCGTCTTCGGTAACGACCTTGCTCACCTTGTCGAGGAGGTACTCGTTTCGCAGCGCGCGGGAGCGCAACAGCGCCAGGTATTTCTGCACGGGCTCGTTCTTGTCGATCCCGGCCGCCAGCGCCGCTTTCTCGAACAGCTTGATGTCGATCATCGAGTCGATGACCGCCTGCATCCGCTGCTGGGGCGGAAGCTGCGCCAGTTCCTGCTGCATGTCGCGGGCGGCGAGGGCGAGGTCCGACATGGTGATCGGCGCGCCGTCGACGGTTGCAACCACCTTGTTGGGGTCGTCCTGCGCATTGGCCGCAGAGCCGGAGAGGGAGAAGAACAGAAGGCCCCCGGCGAGAGCCAGGGCTGACATGACCCGCAGCGGGCGATTTCCGGTCGAAGCCGTCATTGATCTCTATCCGTTTCTTGGGCTGAACAGGCCGCGCGACTGCCTTGATCGCCGGCCGTCGGGCGCGGTGGCGCGGCTCGGTCCGCGCCGTTGACATCCATCGGACCCCCTCTTATCTCTCTCTCGGCTTGGCGTCAAAATAACGCTTTGTAATCCTCGATCAGCGGCCGTTTTCGCGACCCGGATGGGGCGTTCGAGGCACTACGGGACGGATCGCCACGCCGCCGTCACGCGCTTCCGTCGGCGCAGCATCTTCGGGCTCAAGGATAGTCGGATGGCCGGTCTAGGCTCTATCGCAAAGAAGATATTCGGATCGTCCAACGACCGCCGCATCAAGGGATATGCGCCGAAAGTCGCCGCGATCAACGCGCTCGAACCGGAGCTGGAGCGGCTCAGCGACGACGATCTGCGCGCCCGGACGGACGAGTTCCGCAAGCAGGTTGCCGCCGGCGCCGAGCTCGACGATCTGCTCGTTCCGGCCTTCGCCACCGTGCGCGAGGCATCCCGGCGCACCCTCGGCCAGCGTCATTTCGACGTCCAGTTGATGGGCGGCATGGTGCTTCACGAGGGCGCCATTGCCGAGATGAAGACCGGCGAGGGCAAGACGCTCGTCGCCACGCTTGCCGTCTATCTCAACGCCCTGTCCGGCAAGGGCGTCCACGTCGTCACCGTCAATGACTATCTCGCCCGCCGCGACGCCGACTGGATGGGACAGATCTACAAGTTCCTCGGCATGTCCGTCGGCGTCATCGTCCACGGCCTTGAGGACCAGCAGCGCCGCGCTTCCTACGCTGCCGACATCACCTACGGCACCAACAACGAGTACGGCTTCGACTATCTCCGCGACA
>JBDTLN010000071.1:0-8029 GCA_039934795.1 Bauldia sp.
GGCAGCGAAGTAGCCGGCGACTCCACCAAGGATCAGCAGCGCAACGCTGGCGGCAAGGAGGGCTGGGCGCCAGCCGCCACGTGCGGTCGGGGCAGGATGCCTGGCATTGGCCTCGGCTTCGACGCGGTGCAGCATCGCCGCCAGACGCTCGGCCGGAGCCCGATCAAAGAGGCCCTGGAAGGCTGCGGCGAAATTGCCGCCGCCGCGGGAGAGGTGTTCCAGGCGCGTCCGCGCCGCGGCGTTCGCGGCGAGCGTCGCCTCCAGGCGCGTCCGCTCCTCCGCCGGGAGTTCGCCGTCGAGGTAGGCGACGAGGGTCTCGTCGCTGGGGATTTGGCTATCGCGCGGATCGGACATTGCGGTCTGTCTGTTGGGACTGCACGGCTGCGTCGGCTGCTAGGTCGGCAAGCCTGCCTCGCGCGGTGGCAAGCCGGCTCATGATCGTCCCGATTGGGACATTCAGGAATTCAGCGGCTTCACGATAGGTCAACCCCTCGACATAGACGAGAAAGACCGTCTCGCGTTGCGCGTCAGGAAGTGCTTCTACGCTTCTCAACACCTGTCCCGCGAGAATATTCGTTTCCATCGATTGCGCGCCATCGAACACCAGTGCGGTCTCGGCGTCGACCTGTCCGCCGCCCATGCGGACGCGCCGCGAACGGACGTCGTTGATCCAAATCGAGTGGAGGATGGAGAACAGCCACCGGTCGAGCCGGGTCCCCGGGATGAATTGATGGGATCGCTCCAGGGCCCTGATGCAGGTGGCCTGAACGAGATCTTCAGCCGTGTCCCGGCTGCGCGAAAGCACGAGCCCAAAACGCCAGAGGCGTTTCAGCTCGGCGGGCAGGCCTTTGGCTACGGGTTCGTCGCTGCTTTGGATCATAAGCGAATAGAACGAGCGGTGGGATGTTTACCTGGGTGCAACTCTAGCTGAAGCGCCTGATGCGCTTCATCACATTCAGGAGACTCTCATGCAAACACCATTGTCCCCGAGGATATTCGCGTTCTTCGCGGCGTTTGTGACGTTGTCTTGCGCGGCGGCCGTTGCCCCTGCGTTGGCAGCGGGTGGCGGCGGGGGCGGCGGCAGCGGCTCCGCGCCGATTCAGTGCAGCAAGGGCTACGTCTACGACGACAACCAAAAGGTCTGCATCCGCGCTAGCCTCATGGATGACGAGGGCCTGACCGATCAGGGCCGCCGCTTTGCGCTCGCCGGCGACTACCAGACCGCCCTCGACATTCTCGGCAATGTCCGCGACCAGCACGGCGACACGGTTCTGACCTATATCGGCTATTCGAAGCGGAAGCTCGGCATGGTCGATGAGGGCATCGGCTACTACCACCAGGCTCTCGCCATCAACCCCAACAACCTCAACACACGGGAATATCTCGGCGAAGGTTATGTCGCCGCCGGGCGGACCGATCTGGCGGTTGCCGAACTGCAGAAGCTCGAAGGCCTGTGCGGCACCGATTGCGATCAGTACGAGCAGCTCGAGCTCGCCATCGCGGGCACCCCGGAACACTGGCAATAGTCTAGCCCCGCCGACGGGGTGGTCACGAACAAAAGAGCCGGCTCAGGTCGGCTCTTTTGATTCAAACTGCCCGCAAGGTCCCAAGCAGATATTGTCTGTAGCAAGCAAGAATTCAGCGATGCTCGGCCGGTCAACCCGGACAGTCCGAATAGAACCCGCTTCCGAATCGTTTGCCTTCGTTGACGTGCGCGCCGCGACGGCGCCTCACGGATAGGAGGCTTCCATGATGAATCATTTGTCTCTGATAACGAAGTCAGGCGTTCTTGTCCTGGGACTGGCGTTCGCGTTTATCGCCGGCTCCGTCCCAATGCCGGCTTATGCCTCGGGTGGTGGCGGAGGTGGCGGAGGTGGTGGTGGAGGTGGTGGCGGCGGTAGCGGGGGCGGTGGCAGCGGTGGGGGAGGCAGCGGCGGTGGCGGCGGAAGCAGCGACAGCGGCGCCACGCATCCGTGCAAGTCGGGCTACGTTTTCAGCCCGAAGAGCAAGAAATGCGTTCAAGCCAGCCTGCTTGACGACAAGCAACTCACCAACGAGGGTCGCCGCGTCGCTCTGGCCGGCGACTACCAGACCGCGCTCGACATCCTGGCCAACGTCCGTGAGCAGCGAGACGACACGGTGCTGACCTATATCGGCTATTCGAAGCGGAAGCTCGGCATGGTCGATGAGGGCATCGGCTACTACCACCAGGCTCTCGCCATCAACCCCAACAACC
This sequence comes from Bauldia sp., assembly GCA_039934795.1. Classification (GTDB taxonomy): domain Bacteria; phylum Pseudomonadota; class Alphaproteobacteria; order Rhizobiales; family Kaistiaceae; genus CAMCWB01. The sequence continues at coordinate 2,237 of JBDTLN010000071.1, forward strand.
TCAACACACGGGAATATCTCGGCGAAGGTTATGTCGCCGCCGGGCGGACCGATCTGGCGGTTGCCGAACTGCAGAAGCTCGAAGGCCTGTGCGGCACCGATTGCGATCAGTACGAGCAGCTCGAGCTCGCCATCGCGGGCACCCCGGAACACTGGCAATAGTTCCACAGCTTTGCGCGCGGTTGAGATGCGACTGGGACGGGGGAGGAAAGCGCCGGGGGTCGCCGGCGATCCTCCCCCGCCCAGGTCTTGCCGTTGACTACGCACAACCGAAAAATCAGCGCAGCGTCTGACACGCAAACGTCCTGCCAACGCCTGGACCGGTCCGAAGCGCGAAGGCTTGGAGTGGCGTCGAGAAGAATCGCTATTGATTGATGGCGTTCACGAGCGCTTGGCGCTGTGTGCATCGCGATCTGCGAAAAGCACTCGCATTTTGCAAGTCTTGGCCCGGCCTGGCGGAAGGGGCCTCTGCCTAACGTGGCTGCTTGAGCCACATGTCCAGAAAATGCTCGAGGAAGGCCGTCGTCTTCCAGTCGTGCAGGGCGCGGCCGCGGAAATGGTGCTCGCGGGACTGGGCATTGGGCAGCTTTGACCGCTCGCCGATCCGGTGCGTCCAGCGATTGACCATCGCCGTGGTCAGTTCGATGTGGAACTGAATGCCGAAAGCGGCGCGCCCGTAGGAAAAAGCCTGATTGGCGAAGGTCTCGCCTTCAGCGAGAAGCGTCGCTCCCTCGGGCAGATCGAAGCCCTCATTGTGAAAATGATGCACCAGGTCGGGCCAGTCGAGGAGGCTGCGGCCGGCAGCCGTCGCCAGCAGCCGGTAGTAACCGATCTCCACCATGCCGTCGGCATGCGGCCCGACCTTGGCGCCAAGGTGGCGGGCAAGAAGCTGTGCGCCGAGGCAAAGGCCGAGGAACGGCACCCCTTCCTTCAGCGGCACCGCCAGCCAGTCGGTCTCCTGCTTCAGGTAGTCGTCGGAATCGTTGGCGCTCATCGGGCCGCCGAAAATGACGGCGCCGTCATGCTCGGCAAGGCTTTCGGGGAGGGGATCGCCGAAGCGTGGGCGGCGGATGTCGAGAGCATGGCCGCGCGCCTGCAGGCGCAGGCCGACGCGGCCGGGCGTCGAATGTTCCTGATGCAGGATTACCAGAATTGGCCGCGCCGGCCGGGCGCCGGGCTCCGGCCGCGGTTCCCTGGGCGCGTTCGGGGGCAAGTTGTTCACCGCCCGAGACCAGTGCGAACCGCCTGCTTGAGGCGGATGCGAGCCTGTGACGAAACGCCGAGAAGCTCAGCGACGCGCCAGATCACATTGTCTTCGAATTCGTGGACGGTGCCGTCGGCATAGGTCAGCTTCCACATCATTTCCACGATGCGTTCCCGCCCGGGCTCGTCAAGCTTGCGCTTCAGGATGCTGGTGAAGCCGTAAAGATCGACCGCCTCCCGGTCGGCGGCTTCGGCCTCGTTGACGAGCTTTTCGGCCGCGTCGATGCCAAGCCCGAATCGTCGCATCAAAAGGTCGGCGAGGAGGGTCCGCTCGTCCTCGGTCACCAGGCCGTCGACGGCGATGACATGATAGAGGAGGGCCGCTGCTGCGAGGCGCTGGTCGTCCTCGCTGAAGGTCCGGACATCGTCGCTGCGAGCGAGGTCGGCAATGAATTTGGAAATCGCGTCGAACATGGTCGGGGTCTCGTCGGAAGACCGCCTGTCTAGCAAAAACCCGCGAGGGGTACCGCAAAAAGCGAATCGCCGGCCAGAGGCCGGCGATCCCGATTAACCCGAATAACTCATGCCATTCCGTGTCGTCTTAACAACGTGCTGCCCGGTGAAAAGGCCGGACCAAGAACGTAAAAGAACCAAAAGCAGCGAAAACAACTAGGTCGAGTACAGCCTAAACTATCGCATCAATATAAGTTCAACAAACCGTCTACCCTTTGGTTCCTCGTTCAAGCCGCCGAAAAGGCGCATTCTCAAACGAATCACCGAACACTCTAAGTTTACAGGGGTCTGCCGTAGTGACGCAAGTGCGAAGCGCAAGCCCTTGCATTGCAGTGGATAACTCCAGACACAAATTCGAGCCTCGTCGGCAAATCGGGCGAAATTGAGATGGGCGCCGCCCGGTTTGGGTCACAAACCCTCAGCGCGACAGGCGCTCGCGGCCATAAATCAGCATCATGCCCACGATGACGATGCCGAAAACTATTTGCCGGATCGTCTCGGGCGGCGTCTTCAGGCCGAGATCGGCGAGGAAGTATTGCGGCTGGACGACCGAGAGAATCGATTGGAGGAGGGTGATGAGGATGACGCCGGCGACCGTGCCGAGATAGCTGCCCCGGCCGCCCAGTACCGCCGTTCCGCCCAGCACCACCGCCGCGATCGTCGGCAGGAGGTAGGGATCGCCCATCGCCTGGAACGAGCGGTTCGCCCAGCCCGACAGCAGCACGCCTCCGAACGCGGCGCAGGCGCCGCAAATGACGAAGCAGACAACCAGCACCCGGCGCGTGTTGACGCCCGAAAGGAACACGGCCCGCTCGCGGTTGCCGATCGCGTAGATCTGCCGCCCCAGCGACGTCCGAGTGAGCACGAACACTGTCACGATGCCGAGCACCAGCCAGATCAGCACCGGGTTGGCGACGCCGGGGACGAGGTGTCCGACGACGAGTTGGCGCATGAAGGGGGTCACGGCATCCTGCGGAGAGAACCCGCCGGTGTGGAATACCATCAGCCCCTGGGCCACGGCATTCATGCCGAGGGTGAAAATCATCGACGGCGCGCGGAGATAGGCGACGCCGATGCCGTTGACCAGGCCGACAAGGACGCCGGCGAAAATTCCAAAGGGGACGGCGGCGATCGTGCCAACCGTGTCGCCGAAAAAACCGGTCGAGGCGGTCGCCATCATCCCGCCCATCGCGATGGTCCAGGGGATGGAAAGGTCGATATGGCCGAGCAGGATGACCAGCATCATGCCGGTGGCGATAACGCCGAGGAATGAGGCGGTCAGCAATTGCTGGAGCAGATAGTCGGCCGACAGGAAGTTCGGGTCGTAGAGCGCCCCCAACGCAAGCAGGAGCACGATGCAGCCGAAGGCGATGATCGTCGCCTTGTCGAGTTTGAGCGGGCCGAGAGCTGCGTTCATTTGTCGGTGCCTACCGGTACAGATCGAGCTTGTTCTTGATCCGCAGCAGCCGAAGCGAACCGAGGCTTACCGCGAACAACAGGACGATGCCGACGAACAACGGCTGGAGGACAGGGTTCATGTCGAGCACAAACAGGAGGTCGCCCACCGTGCGCATCACGAACGCCCCGAAGATCGAGCCGATGGCGCTGCCCGACCCGCCGAACAACGACGTGCCGCCGATCACCACCGCTGCGATCGAGTTCAGCGTGTAGTCGGCCGAGAGGGCGGCGCGCGCCTCGCCCGTATAGGTAAGGGCGGTCAGGGAAAGGCCGGCGATCGAGGAAAGCAGGCCGGCGAGGGTGTATGCCGTGAACTTCGCCCGGCCGATCGCCACGCCCGACATGTAAGCGGCCTGTTCCGATGAGCCGACGGCGTAGGCGGCCCTGCCGATCACCGACCGGCGGAACGGGAGCCAGACGACCAGGACCACGACGACGATCAGGATAATCGACGAGGGCACCCAATAGGTCGACCTTGTCATCAGGTCGGCGAATTCCGGGTTCACCGAACCGCCCGGCTGGGGTCGCAGCCACAGGGCGAGGCCGAAGTAGACGGCACTGGTGGCAATCGTCACAATGATCGGCTGCAGTCGCCCGTAGACGACGATGAGACCGTTGACCGCGCCACACAGAGAACCGGCGACCAGGACGCCGATGATGCCGAGGGCAGTCATCAGCGGATCGCCGTGCACGATGTTGGAGGCCAGGCAGTTAGTCAGTACAAAGATCGTGCCGACCGAGAGGTCGATGCCGCCAGTCAGGACGGGCAGGGTTTGCGCCATCGCGACGAGAGCCAGAAGAACGCCCTTGTTCGCCGCCGTGTTGATGACATTCGAACTGAGACCGACCGGCTGCATGTAGCCGTAGTAAGCAAACATCAGGATGAAGATCGCCGCGGCAATCAGCAATCCGCGCTGTGCGCCAAGACGATGGCCCCAACCTTCCCACGATCGCCGGCTGGCGGGCGCTGTTTCGGTCGAGGCCGTCATCAAATCCCTCCGGCCGCAAGCGCTGGCGCGAGGGCGCCGGAATCCGCCGCGGGCAGGTTGAGAGCGCTGGCGACGAGGTTTCGCTCCGTCAATTCCGCGCCCTCGAGGGTGCGTACGATCCTGCCGTCGTAGAGAACCAGCACCCGGTCGCAGCAGCCGATCAACTCGTCATAGTCGGTCGAGTAGAAAATGATGGCGGCCCCGCCTTCGGCGAGGCGGCGCAGCAGCTGGTAGAGTTCCTGCTTGGTGCCGACGTCGATGCCGCGCGTCGGGTCGTTGAGGAGGATGATGCGCGGCTTGGTCATCAGCCATTTGGCGATGACGACCTTCTGCTGATTGCCGCCCGAAAGCGCTGCCACCGGTCCATCGATCCCGTCCGAGCGAATCTGGATGGCCTTGATCATCTCGTCGATAGCGGCCGCCTCGGCCCTGGTGTCGACAATCCCGAATCGCGTGAACCGGTTTAGCGCCGCGAAGGACAGGTTGTCGCGGACCGACATCGGCAGCATCAGGCCTTCGTTCTTCCGGTCTTCGGGAATGAGGGCCATGCCCACCTCAGGCGACTTGGCCTTCTGCGGACTGGTCATCTTTACCGGCTTGCCGTCGATCTCGATCGTGCCGGTGGCGGAAATGAGCGTGCCGAAGAGGGCCAGAAGGAGCTGCCGCTGGCCCTGGCCGTCGAGGCCGCCGAGGCCAACCACCTCGCCCGGCCGAACGTCGAAGCCGATATTGTTGAGGCGGCCGGTCCAGGAAAGGTCGCGCACCCGCAAAACCGGGGCGACGGTCGACTTCACTTCGGCGAGCGGCGGAAATACGTTCTTGTATTCGCGCCCGATCATCATCTCGACGATGGCGTCGTCGGTCTTGGTTCCGGCGGCGAAGGTCGCGACGTAGCGGCCGTTGCGATAGACGCTGCAGTCGTCGGCGAGTTCGGCAATCTCGTGCATGCGATGCGAGATGTAGACGATCGCCATGCCTTCGGCGCGCAGCCGCTTCAGCATGGCGAAGATCTTTGAGACATCCGCCGCGGTCAGGGCCGATGTCGCTTCGTCGAGAATGAGAACCTTGGGATTGCGGGCGAGCGCCTTGGCGATCTCCACCATTTGCCGGCGCGAGAGCGGAAGGTCGGCGACCAGCGAAAGCGGATGGATGCCCTCGGCGCCGACGCGCGCCAGCATCTCCTCGGCGACCTCCCGCTGCTTGCGATAGTCGATGAGGCCGGCTCTCTTCGGCGGATTGGTGATCGAGATGTTGTCGGCGACGGTCAGGTCGGGCAGCAGAGAGAGTTCCTGGAACATGCAGACGATGCCGGCGCGGTTTGCCGCGGCGGGATCGGCGAAGGTCACCGGGTTGCCCTCAAACTCCATGACGCCGCTGTCCGGCTGGACAACACCCGACATTATCTTGATGAGGGTCGACTTGCCGGCGCCGTTTTCGCCGAGCACGGCATGAATGCGGCCGCGATGACATTCGAAGCGAACGTCCTGCAGGGCCCTCACGCCGCCGTAGTGCTTGGAAATCCCCTCCATCCGCAACAGAGGTGCGGCGGCTTCCATTCTTGCCCCTCCCCAGACGCTGCCAGGCAGTCTCCACCGTCACCGGAAGAGAAAAGCGCCACGGGATTGTACCCC
>JBDTLN010000072.1:0-8008 GCA_039934795.1 Bauldia sp.
GACCAGCGTGCGGAGCCGCGTGTGGACCGGCGGCTCGCGCGCGATCATCGACAGGTTGTCGATGTCGTAGAACGGCTTCACATACTCCGCCATCTCCGGCCAGCCGAGTTCCTCGCGCGTCGCGACATGCAGGATCTCGCGGCCGAAGCGCCGGTCGCGGACGAGCGCGTTGACTGCGTCGAGCCCGGTCAGGCACCAGAGGCCGACTTCCTCCCAGAAGAACACCGGCGCCACGGCCCGGATCGCCTCATAGGCGGCGTAGGGGTCTTCATAAAAGCGCGGGTTGCGCGGATCGAGGGAAACGCGGGCCCTTGCGGCGTCGATCCGGGCGGGCGTGACGGCAGGCTTGCTCATGCCTGCATTCTGTCAGCCGCCGGCGGCCGGGATCAATGTCGGCGCGCGATCAGCCGAAATAGGTCCTCAGCGCGCTCAGCGTGACATTGGCGGCAATCGCCGCCAGCACGAGGCCGGCGACCCGCGTCACCACATGCGAGCCGGCGGCGCCGACGAAGCGGTGGATCGGATAGGCGGCAAGCAGCATCCCGTAGATGATCGCCAGCACCAGCGCCGCCACGCCGGCGGTCTCGACATTGTCCGTCGCCGAAAACCGCGTCCGGTCGGTGAGGAGGATGACGGCGAGCAGCGTCCCCGGCCCGGCAAGGATCGGCGTCGCCAGCGGAAAGATCGCAAGCTCGGTCACGTTCGGCTTGCCACTGCCATCGCGCGTCGGCGGCGGCTCGTCGACACGGCCAAGGATCATCATCATCGAAAAGGCGAAGAGGATGATGCCGCCGGCGATCTGGAAGGCGATGAGGTCGACGTTGAGCGCTTGGAGAAGAAGTTGGCCGGCAACGATAAAGAAGAGGATCACCGCTCCGGCGACGAGCACTGCGATCAGCGAAACCCGGCGGCGCTCCGCCTCTGTCAGTTCGCCGGTCAGCCCGACGAACAGCGTCACCACGGTGATCGGCTCCATGACCACCCAGAGAAGGACAAACTGGTTGACGAGACTGTGTGAACCCTGAATCACGCCCTATCCTCGAAGCATCTGCCCGAACGCGGAAACACTCATAGCCGTCCACGTCTCCGCTTGCCAGTTCGCGCGCCGGGTCCCTCGCGCACTGTCGATGGCGGAGAAAATCCGCTAGGAGCGTGGGATGCACAGAATCTTTCGCGGTCTGGTTGGAACAATCCTGGTTGCTCTTGCTGTCCTCGCCGCGGTGGTCGCCTTCGACGCCCCGGCAAAGCCTACTGCCTTGGCCTCAGTCAGTGATCCGTTTGACAAGGTCGATTTCAGCGACGTTCCGCCAGTGCAGACTTATTCCGCCCGCGATGGCGCAACGCTCGGCTATCGGGCCTACGAAGGCAGCGGAACCCAGGTGGTCGTGCTGATTCACGGTTCGACCGATGACGGCAGCGGCATCCATCCCCTCGCCAAGGCACTGCGCGACGCGGGAGCCTCGGTCTACGTGCCGGTCCTCCGCGGCCACGGCACCTCCGGCGGCAGCGGCGACATCGACTACATCGGCCAGCTGGACGATGACCTCGCCGATTTCGTCGCCACGCTGCGAAAAAATCATCCCGACGCCAGCTATTCGCTGATCGGCTTTTCCTCAGGCGGCGGTTTCACCATGCGCGTGATGGTCGGACCCGAGGCAAAGCTCTTCGATCGGTTCATCATGGTCTCGCCGGTCCTGCCGCATGGCGCCCCGACCCTCCGCCCCCGCGTCGGCGGATGGGTCTCCGTTGCCGTGCCCCGCATCGTCGGCCTGACCATCCTCAACCGCCTGGGCATCGACTGGTTCAACGGCCTGCCGATCATCGCGTTCGCCACATCGCCGAAGGCAACCAACCTCACCGACGCCTATTCTTTCCGGCTGGCGATCAACTTCGGCGCGCCGCCCGACTATCTCGCGGCGCTAGGCAAAAGCACGAAGCCCGCTGCCGTCCTGGTCGGCAGCGCTGACGAACTCTTCTATCCCGAGCGTTTCGCGCCACTCCTCCAGTCGGCCCGTGCCGACCTGCCGGTCACGATCGTCCCGGGCGTCGGCCATATCGGCATGACGGTTACCCCGGAAGGCATCGCCGCGGTAAAGCAAACCTTCCTCGACCTGACGGCGCCGGCCGGATAGCGAGGTTGAACGTCCTCTCGCCGTTCGCGGCGCGATCCGGAAGGCTCGCCCTACTTCCCCAGGTGTCTCCTTCACCGCGATCGCCAGCCGGCGATCTGGAAGGCGATGAGGCTGACGTTGAGCGCTTCGAGGAGAAGCTGGCCGGCGACGAGAAAGCGGACGGGTTGCGAGACCTGGTGCGGACTAACGCAGATCCAAGCTCATCAGAAGGCCCGGCCCAAACTGCGTTTCCGAATGCCCGTGCGCCAGAAAGCCGACGGCTTGATAAAAGTATTTCGCATGCGGATTACCAACCACGTGCAGCACCACAGCGCCCAATTCTTTGGCCTTTATTGCGGCATCTGCGACGAGCGCCCGGCCGACGCCGGACTTCCATACCTCCGGCTCAACAAATAGCCCATCCAATTCCGCATCGCCGTCTTCGCGCGGCAGTACGACGGAAAATCCAACCACGCGGCCCGCTCGGTCCGCCACGCGTGTGGCCAGGGTTGTGATATGGGCAACAGGCAGGTCAATCGCCTCCGGATGGGCCAACAATACGTCCCGGTCGCCAAGATTGTTCAGTGAAGCGCGACGCTGCAACTCGATGAGTTCCAACCGTTCCGATATTCGCGCCGACCGAATTGTAATCGCGCTCATTGGGCCGCGTCTCTGGTGCCGCCCGAGCCATATTTTTTCTCGATATAGTCGGAGAGGAGATACCCGTATCTACCGGCGAGGATCATAGATAACCTCCTGACGGGAAAGGCCCGAATATCTGTAGTCAACTGGTCGGAGGTGGCGACCTCAGAAGAGAGACTGCGCTGGCTCGTCGAGACTATTGCCAGCGAGAGGTTGAGTTGCGAGTACGACCTAAGCAGTCCCATGCGAGGCAGAAACAGCCAGGGGGCGAGGGAGCGCAGCCTTCCGACTTCCTTCTCCCGCCCCTACTTCCCCAGTGTCTCCTTGACCGCGATCGCCAGCTGCTTCAGCGAGAACGGCTTCGGCAGGAAGGCGAACACCTCGCCCTCGGGCAGGTTCTTCTTGAAGGCGTCCTCGGCATAGCCGGAGACGAAGATGATCTTCAGCTCGGGCCGCGTCTTCCGCAATTCGCGGAGTAGCGAAGGCCCGTCCAGCTCCGGCATCACCACGTCGGAGACGACGAGGTCGACCTTGCCGCCGGTCTCCTTCATGACCTCCAGTGCCTCGACGCCCGAGGCGGCTTCGTGGACCTTGTAGCCGCGCGAGGTGAGCGCCCGCGCCGCGAAGGCGCGCACCGCCTCCTCGTCCTCGACGAGGAGGATCGTCGCGCTGCCGGTGAGGTCGGCGATCTCGACTGCCGCCTCGGCTGCCGCTCCGGCCGGCTTCTCGCCCTCAAGGGGAATGTGCCGGGGCAGGAAGATGCGGAACACGGTTCCCTTGCCGAGCACCGAGGAGAAGAAGATGTGCCCGCCGGTCTGCTTGACGATGCCATAGACCGTTGACAGGCCGAGGCCGGTGCCCTTGCCGACTTCCTTGGTCGAGAAGAACGGCTCGAAGATCTTGGCCTGCACGTCTTCCGTCATGCCCGTGCCGGTATCCTCGACCTCGATCAGCACATACTCGGCCACCGGCAGCGGCTGGTAGCCGAAGGCGCGCGCCTCGTCGGGCTCGATGTTGCGCGTCCGGATGGTCATCGTGCCGCCCTTCGGCATGGCGTCGCGGGCGTTGACCGCGAGGTTGATGACCACCTGCTCGAACTGGTTGAGGTCCGCCTTGATCGCCCACAGCTCGCGGCCGTGAACGAGCTGCAGCTTGACGCTCTCGCCGAGCAGCCGCTGGAGGAGGATCGAGAGGTCCGAGAGCACCTCGCCGAGCAGCAGCGTCTGCGGCCGCAGCGTCTGCCGGCGCGAGAAAGCCAGAAGCTGCCGCACCAGGCCCGCCGCCCGGTTGGCGTTCTGCTTGATGTTCATGATGTCCTGGAAGGACGGGTCGCTCGGCCGGTGATTGGCGAGCAGCAGATCGGAGAAGCCGATGATCGCCGTCAGCACGTTGTTGAAGTCGTGCGCGACGCCGCCGGCGAGCTGGCCGACCGCCTGCATCTTCTGGCTCTGGGCGAACTGCTGCTCCAGCGCCCGCTGCGCCGTGGTGTCGAGGGCATTGACGATGGCCGCCTCACCGTCGCCGGCGCCCTCTTCCACCGGGTTGAGGTAGATGCGGGCGCTCCGTCCCTCGGCGCCGAGGATGGTCGCCTCCACCGGCGGCACCTCGCTCCTGCCGGCGACGGTCGCGGCAAGGGCCTCCTCGATCTTCGGCCGGTCCGCTTCGACCACCAGCTCGGCCAACATTGGCCGCTCCCGGCTGCTGCCCTTGGGCGTGCCGAACAGGCGGAGGAACGGCGCGTTGGTCCGCCCGATGCGCCCGTCCCGGTCGAGCGAGGCGATCGCCATCGGCGTGTTGTTGAAGAAGCGCGTGAAGCGCACCTCGGCGGCCCGCGCCGTCTCCGAGCCTTCCTCGCCGGGGCTCCGGTTGAGGACCATCGTCCGCGTCGCCCCCGGCGCGCCGTCCGCGGCCTCGGGCACGCGGTGGAGGAGCCGCACCGGCAGGCTCTGTCCGCCACGCTTGACGAAGTCTAGGTCGATGATCTGCGTCGCGTTGCGCTGTCCGGTTGCCGCCGCCAGCAAGGCCAGCGCGTCGCCGCGCACGATATCCTTCAGGGTCAGCGCCCCTGCCTCGAAGCCGGTCAGGTCGATCCCCAGCCACTCGGCGAGCGTCGCGTTGAGGTAGACGATCCGTCCGTCCGGCTCCGCCGAGAAGAAGCCGGCCGGCGCATGGTCGAGATAGTCGATGGCGTGCTGGAGTTCCTGGAATACCGTCTCCTGCTGCGCCCGTTCACGGCTGATATCGGCGACCGTCCAGGCGGTCATCGTCTTCTCGCCGGCGCGCACCATCAGCGGCCGCGCCCGGATCCGGTACCAGCGCGCCCCCGCCTGCCCCGGCGGCGGATGGGCGAGCGGCGTCGCCATGCGGATTTCTTCCTCAGCCGGCCGGCCCTCGCCGACCGCCTGCGCCAGCCGGTAGATCGCCTCGCTGGCGCTCGTCTCGACGGCAAATACCCGGTCCACGGAGCGCACCTCGCGCTCGCTTTCCGCCCCGGTCAGCGCCCCGTAGGCGCGATTGGCATAGATGATCCGTCCGTCCGTGTCCGTCAGGACGACCCCCTCGCCCATCAGGTCGACGAAGGTCTTGGCAAGGGCGTTGCCCGGGCCCTGCCCGGCCAGGCGGATCAGCCCGATCGCCCCGGCGAACAGCGTGAACACGCCGACGACGGCGAGCAGGCCGAGGAGGCCGAGAACGAACGGCTGCGCCTGATCCGGCCGCATGAAGGCGAAAGCGATCGCCGCCCCGACCAGTCCGCCGGCCAGGATGATCAGCCGTCCGACCCCGGTCATCCGTTCCGAACGGTCGACGATGGGATCGGCGGAGGCCGGTCCTTTGCCGCGATCGCTCATGGGAAGGGTCCGGTCTCCGTTCTGGCCGCGGCCCGGCGCTCGAGACCCGAGAATCAAGGCGTTGCCGTTGGTCCGCAAGATGCTAGGGAAAGCGACGGAACACAACGATGGGATTGCGTTGGAATCCGCGGGGGATCAGCGAAATCATGGTGAACGAGGCGTTAACGCTTCAATCACGCTTTTCCGCCATCTTTGCCCCAATGCTAGTAAATTGACTTTATCGCAGGACAGAATCACCGCCTCTGGCGTTCTTGCCAAGGTTGAAATTGCAGCCGGCGGCCAACGTCGCCATTATTGTCGTCAAGACAGTCCGCCGCCGGGAGGCGCGATATGCGTGAAATGCTGGTTCCGATCTTCGGCGAAAGCGGAGCGGTCGTGGCCCAGTTCGTCCTGACTCTGGTCGCCGTGCTGATCCTGGTTGGCGCGGTGGTCTGGGCTGTCCGCCGCTACGGCACCGGAGCATTTGCGGCCGTCGCCCGCAATCGCGTTCCGCGCCTCGCCCTCGTCGATGCCTTGCCCATTGATGGCCGGCGACGCCTCATCCTGATCCGCCGCGATCACGTCGAGCATCTGATCCTCATCGGTGGCCCTACGGACCTCGTCGTCGAGCCGACGATCGTGCGCGGTGTTTCGGTCGGCGCACGCCCCCGTCAGGGCCAGCCCGCGCGCCAGGCCGCCCAGCCCAACGGAGCGCCGCAGGCCACCGCCGGCATGCCGCCGGCTGAAGTTCCCCCGCCCGAGTCCGAACCCGTCCAGGCGCCACCGCGCCCGTCGATCCTCATGCGCCCGGCCCCGGCCCCCACACCGCGTGAGACGTCCTCGCCCGTCCCGATGCCCGCCGCTGCCGCAAGGCCCGCGCCGGCACCGCCGCCCCCTCCGCCACCCTCGCCACGGCGGCTGCCGCCCGCCGCCGGTGCCGAGCCGATTCCCTTCCCGCAGCCCCAGCGCGTACCCGAGCCGGACGCCGATCTGCCGCCGCCCTCGCTCCTCCGCCGTCCCGCGACAGCCGCCACGACGCGCCCCGCCTCCGGCCACTTTGTCGAAACCGCCCGCCCGACACGCATCGAGTCGGTCTTCGCCCTTGCCGACGCTCTCGACGACATCGCCGACGGCCCGGAAGCTTCTCCCGCTGCGCCTTTCGAGCCGGCGCGGGCTGCTGCGCCGCCGGCACTCCCGCCGTCCGCTGCCGCGCCGGCGGAAGCAGACGACGAACCGCTGCCCGAATACCTGTCCCTCGCCAACGATGAGCCGGCACCGGCAACCGCTGCCGAGGAGATCGCGGAAGGGCCGCCGCCAGGTGACGGCTCGGCTTCCAGGGTCAGCGACCTCGAACGCGAGATGGCCCGCCTCCTCGGCGAGATAACCGCCAGGCGCGGCGGCTGAAGGCGGCCCGCTCGGGCCTTTTCGCCTTTCTCAGAATCTTTCGCCAAGCGCCTGATTTCGGCCGTTTTTGAGCCGTCATCGGGCGTCGCGGAATCGTCATGGCACGGTTATTGTCCCGACCGAGTCACGTCGCTATATTCCCGCCGCGTCGCGAAGGAGCCAGGGGTCGTAAATGGCGAATGCGAGAAGGGTCGAGGTGTATCATCCCACCGACAACGAGCCGTTCATGAATGAACGCCAGAAGGAATATTTCCGCCTGAAGTTGCTCTCCTGGAAGGACGACATACTGCGCGAGGCGAAAGAGACGCTGCAGCACCTCCAGGACGAAAGCCAGAACCATCCGGACTTCGCCGACCGCGCCTCCTCGGAAACCGACCGCGCCATCGAGCTGCGGGCTCGCGACCGGCAGCGCAAGCTCATTTCAAAGATCGATGCCGCCCTGCTGCGCATCGACGACGGAACGTATGGCTTTTGCGAGGAAACCGGCGAGCCGATCAGCCTGAAGCGCCTCGACGCGCGCCCGATCGCCACCCTCTCCATCGAGGCCCAGGAACGCCACGAGCGCCGTGAACGGGTCTACCGCGACGATTGAGCCGCGGGCCGCCTTGTGAACCCGTTCATAGGTCGTTCATCAGGGTGTCCATATACGGGCCGCCAAGGCCGCTTTCCGGTTCTCCTGCCCTGTCCGCGCGGATAGGCTCGAAGGCATATCCGGATGGGTGGCAACGTTTATTTGCCTGCCGCGTCGGGCCATGACGGCCCGCCGGCAGCAAGTGCATCATAGGAGCCTCGACATGAAAACTGCCGCAATAATCCAGCTGATCAGGGCATCGCTCCCGGCAATTTGCGCACTAATGAAGGGGCTGAATAACCAGCCAGATCCAATCATACCGCCTGCTGCAGCAATTAAAACGTTGGACGTCGAAATATCACGTTTGAGCACAGTTTTCTCGCGAGTAATGTTAAATAAGGCGCTATTGTATATGAAATTGCACTAAAAACAATGTCGTATTGACAGGCACT